>JAISFC010000028.1 GCA_031263785.1 Clostridiales bacterium
GACTGTACTGTATCATAAAAAAACAGTCTCGTGGGATTTGTAACACAAATGTAATATAATTGTAACATAATTGTAATATTCCCAATAAATGGTATTTCCAAAAAAAGAAGACAAAACCCGCGTTAATAGCTGATTTTGTCTTCAGTCCGAGATTTCACATGATGGAATCCCTTAAAAAATTCATTAATTATTCATCTGCCAAGCTTGATTCAAGCCTCCACGAATCATTCAGCGTGGGCGAAAACTTGCGAATTGTGCGCACCGGTCGTCACAGGCGTAACCTGCGGGTTGTTGACCCTTGCCTGAGCCGCCGCCAGCCGCGCAATCGGCACGCGGAACGGTGAGCAGGACACATAATTCAGCCCCGTTTGATAGCAGAATTCCACAGACGTCGGTTCGCCGCCATGCTCGCCGCAAATGCCAAGCTTAATGTCCGGACGCGTTTGCCGCCCCTTTTGCGCCGCAATTTGCACCAGCTGCCCCACCCCACTCCGGTCTATCCTCTGGAACGGGTCGCTCTCGAAAATCTTCTTCTCATAATAATCACTCAGGAATTTGCCCGCGTCATCACGCGAGAATCCAAACGCCATCTGCGTCAGGTCGTTCGTGCCGAATGAGAAAAACTCCGCTTCCTGCGCAATCTCGTCAGCCGTCAGCGCCGCGCGCGGAATCTCAATCATCGTCCCCACGTGGTACGTCAGGTTCGTCCCCGACTGCGCGATTATTTGGTCCGCCGTCTGCGTCACGATATTTTTCACGTATTGCAGCTCGCGGACGTCGCCCACCAGCGGTATCATAATCTCCGGAACCACCTTCGCCCCGCGATTATTCACGTTTATTGCCGCCTCGATAATCGCCTGCGACTGCATAGCCGCAATCTCGGGATAAGTCACCGCCAGACGGCAGCCCCTATGCCCCATCATCGGGTTGAATTCGTGCAGACTATTAACGGTTTCCTTCAGCTCGTCGAACGACAAGCCCATTTCATTGGCTAAATCCCCTATTTCCTCGTCCGTATGCGGCAGGAACTCGTGCAGAGGCGGGTCCAAAAGACGAATCGTCACGGGGTGCCCCGCCATCGCCTCAAAAATCCCCTCGAAGTCGCCGCGCTGGATTGGGAGCAGCTTTTTAAGCGCATTTTCGCGCTGTTCGGGCGTCTTTGCCACAATCATTTCCCGAACCGCGGAAATTCTATCTTCCTCAAAGAACATGTGCTCCGTTCTGCAAAGCCCGATGCCCTCCGCGCCGAATTTCAGCGCAATTTGAGCGTCTTTAGGCGTGTCCGCATTTGCGCGTACGCCGAGGGTGCGAATCTCGTCCACCCAGCTCATAAACGTCGAGAAATCGCCCGTGAGCTGCGCCTCAACCGTGGCAATTTCGCCGCTGTAAACGCTGCCCGTGGAGCCGTCCAGCGAGATGACGTCGCCCTCATTAAAGCGCGTGCCGTTCGCCGTAAAATACTTCTCCGCCTCGTTGACCGCCACCGTGCTGCAGCCCGCCACACAACATGTCCCCATGCCGCGCGCCACCACTGCCGCGTGGGAGGTCATGCCGCCGCGAGCCGTCAAAATCCCCTGCGCCGCGCTCATCCCCTCGATGTCCTCCGGAGACGTTTCCAGCCGTACCAGAATCACCTTTTCGCCGCCGTTTGCCGCGTTTACCGCACTCGCCGCCGTAAAATATACCTTGCCCGATGCCGCCCCCGGCGATGCAGGCAGCCCCTTTGCGAAAGGCGTCGCGGAATTAAGCGCGTTAGCCTCAAAAGTGGGGTGAAGTAGCGCGTCAAGCTGGTTGGCTTCCACCTTATTTATCGCCTCTTCCTTGGTGATTAGCCCCTCGCTGACGAGGTTCACGGCTATCCTAATCGCCGCCTGCGCCGTGCGTTTGCCGTTGCGCGTTTGAAGCATGAATAATTTGCCGTTTTCTATCGTGAATTCCATGTCCTGCATGTCTTTGTAGTGGTTCTCGAGATTTTTCGCGGTGGTCGCAAACTGCTGATAAACAGACGGGTTTATGTTTGCGAGCGTGGATATCGGCTGAGGGGTGCGAATCCCCGCAACCACGTCCTCACCCTGCGCATTCATCAAAAACTCGCCATACAGTGCATTTTCGCCCGTGGACGGATTGCGCGTAAACGCCACGCCGGTCCCCGAAGTCTCGCCCATATTGCCAAAAACCATCGCCTGCACGTTCACCGCCGTGCCCCAGCTGTACGGAATATTGTGCATCTTGCGGTACACATTCGCGCGCTCGTTGTTCCAGCTACGGAACACCGCTTTAATCGCCTCAATCAGCTGCTCCTGCGGGTTTTGCGGGAAGTCCGTTCCCTTTTGCGACTTATAATATTCCTTAAATTTTGTGATAAGCTCCTGCAGGTCCTGCGCGGTCAGTTCGGTGTCCTGCTGCACCCCGCGCGACTTCTTCATTTCGTCGATTATTTCCTCAAATTGCCGCTTAGGCACGTCCATAACGACGTCAGCAAACATCTGAATAAAGCGGCGATAACTGTCGTAGGCAAAACGCGGATTCTGCGTGAGATTCGCCAGCCCCTCCACAACTTGGTCGTTGAGCCCCAAGTTCAAAATGGTGTCCATCATTCCCGGCATCGACGCGCGCGCGCCCGAACGCACCGACACCAAAAGCGGATTGTTCACGTCGCCCAGCTTCTTGCCCAGCTCGCGCTCGGTCGCCTCCACTCCTGCCCATATTTGAGACTGAATTTGGTCGTTAATCGCCTGATTGTCGTTGTAATACTGCGTACACGCCTCGGTCGTGACCGTGAACCCCTGCGGGACGGGCATACCAAGCCGTGTCATTTCCGCGAGATTCGCGCCCTTGCCGCCCAGCAGATTGCGCATCGAACCCTCGCCTTCGTTGAACAGATAAACATACTTGCTCATACTTTTCCTCCTATTATAAAATACATTTTTTTCTTCCTTAACTATATCATACTTTTTCCACTTTTGCAACAGTTTTTTTGAAATTGATTTTACCGCCCCTTTTGCGCCCGAAAATAACAATTGACACCAGTCTCTTTTTATGTTATATTGAGTTCAGGAGTTGAGTCGTCTATGCGGAAAAACAAAATGTTAAGCGTATTCGGAGGCGTAATTGCGGGCGTATTGGGCTGTCTGCTGCTTGAATACGCAAAAACCTCCGCGGTGCAATGGTTAATTCCGATAAAATTTGTAGGCTTCGTCTGCGTTTTTCTCGCCTTAGTTTATCTTGCGCTTTACATTCCGTTATCCCGACCGACGGCGCTTAAAGGCTTCGAAGACACCGCCAATTCAAGCAAAATAATTTTATACATAGCAAAATACGGAGATTGGCTTCGCCTTGCCTTCGCAGCCACGCTAACATTTTTCATCATTTCATTCGCGCGCACGTTGCCGACGATTTTCCCCATATATACGGACCTTTTTAACCACATAACAACCGATGACACGCTGACCGGATTAAGATGGAAGTTGATTGCCGCTATCATCGCTGTTTTGGCGGCGTTTGCGGGAATTATATTCAGGCTTGTAAATCGCGATAGCAATAACGGACACTACGTTAGTAAATTGGAGCGGTTGCAAGCCGAAATAGTTGAAAAACGGGGAGATTCCGTCCCCGCGGCTAAGCCGGAGCCTTCCGTTACCGCAAAAAAACCTTATCGCCTAAAGGTCTCCCATTTTCTAATTGGAGTTCTGGCGCTATTTCTTTTGCAAGCGGGCTGTGAAAGTCTGGCTAATAATGTCGATAATAAAAACGCGGCAAAAAGGCAGGAGACGCAGCGGCAGCAATATGAGCAGCAAGTTTACGATAATTCCAATCATATGCAGCCGAGCGAGAAATTGGAATTCGATTCGGAATGGTCGCCGCAAATAGAAAAACTTGAATTATTCAGCATTTTAGCAAGTCAAACAATTTTAAAAACGTCTTTTGCAAAAAAACGTTGATTTTTTTAAAAATTTATGTTAAAATTAGCATAGCGCTGTATCCGGGATATTTGCTGTTGTAGCTCAGTCGGTAGAGCACTTCCTTGGTAAGGAAGAGGTCGGCGGTTCAAGTCCGCTCAACAGCTCCAAACGTCGCAATGGACTGCGTTCCGTTCATTTCCGCGCTTAGAACCGCGCGCAAACTCCTTCACTCCGCCATTGCTCCTCCTCCGCAAAAAGGCACGGCGAGTCGCTCAGCTTCGCTTGTAAACGCGCTCCGCTTTCGCTTTGTCGCCTACCACCTTTTTGCGGTAAAACAACCCAAGATTTTCTACGTTGTCGTATAAACTGTCGTAATTTCTTTCAGAATAAGCAGTAGTTCCATGTACAAAATAATCTATTTTTAATGTCATATTGATACTCCTTTTCATATAAATTGAATTGCCCTGTTTTTATTAATTCTATCATATCACACATTGGTTGTCAATTTCCCATCAAAGGGTGCTTTTTGTATCTATTCTTCATTAAGAAAAAATGAAAAGTTACATTTCCTTTACAGGAATTTAACACAATCTTAATCTTCCCGCCTTGACAGCGGATTTTAAAGGGTGTATAATTAAAATATAAAGGTAATTTTTGTAATTTTACGCGAGCTATGAAAACCTACATTTCTTGATATTGGGCAGGGAAGGAGAGAACTCATTATGTCATTAGACAAAACTGCAATTTATGACCAGATAGAGGACTTTATCAGCCCATACATCTGTAACAATCCCAATTATCCCGGCTGGGATCATATTAAGTTGCACAATGAGTTAAAATCCAAGATTGCAGAAATAAAATCATTCAAGGCGTCCACAGGGCAAAATGGGCAATATACCATACCAACAAAAACATTATACATCAATGAAAACGCTGTAGAAAACGGAAAAATCAAGCCGGAATTTTTAGCCGTTTTGGGGCACGAAACTTTTCACGGATTATTTGACATTAATCTTAGAAAATTTGGCGGAAACAAAAATTGGCTAAATGAGGGCGAAACTCAAAGGCGGACGTATAATTCTGTCGTGCGTTACAATGCCACTCATCCGAAAACGCCAATGAAAACGAAGGACGGATATTTGCCGCAAACTGTAAACGCAACGCTTCTAGCAGCTGTCGTCGGCGAAAAAAATATGAACAGCTATGCTAACGGCAACGAGCAAGCTTTGGCTAATAGGCTTCAATCAATGCAGTCCGACCCCGATATGTTTAAGTTTTACAACACAATGTCGAATTGGGGAACCTGTCTTTTTAACACTGTGAAAGCCTTGAAAAAGAATGACCCCACAGATGCAAGGATACAAAAATACAGCGAACTGCTAACAAAATGCACAAAGAAAATAAGTTCTGTGATTTTAGTCGGTTTCCATTATGATAACGTTAAAAAGGGCAATCCTATTCTCTTAAAAACGGCAATGCAGACGATTTTGTCAACACCATTTATAGAGCCCTCCGAGAGTATGCCGGATGCTAAAGCTTATATGAGAGAGTTATATGAAGATGTTGGTAAAAAAGCCTTGAAAGTTATAGATTTAGATGATACCACCGTAGGCGGCGCCGTTTACAAATTGAAACAAGAGTGCAGCGCATTAACAAAGGAATTTACGCTATTGACAACTGAAATAAACGAGATACAAGAGCAATCAAAATTAGGAGTATTCGCTTTCGGGAACTCAAGCTTCGCAAAAGTTTCCAAACAAGGGAGCGACTACATTTTAGAAAAATGCGATGCCGCGGGGCAAGCTTTGCCGGGCGAAAAAGTCTATAAAGGCGACAAAATTGAATTTGCAAAAGCTGAGAACAAACTAACGTTATCACAAAATGGAATTGCTGTAAAAGTTATTCAGCGGGCTGATAAAATTCGCTTAAGCAGCTCAATCCAAACTCACTCAACGTATAACAATGCGCCAACAAGCGGCGTTGACAAAATGGCTAATAATTTTCGGCAACTGTCTCAAGGGTCGCAAAGGCAACAGCCAAATTTGGGGAGGACATGATGAAAAAAGTATTAGCGGAAGTTTACGCCGTCATTAGCAAATTGGGCGGCAAATTCAGGGCTAACATTCCCGACGACGTTTGGGAAACCATTGAGCTGAACAAAGATAACAATCACAATCCGATAATTGACGAAAACAAAGGCTTGAACGAGCAGGGATTATTAGACGATACCATTTGCTTTATCGCCATGCTGCATCGGGATTATTGGTGCGACAGCGACGAGGAGCGGCAGGAACTGATGGTTTTATTTCAGGCAAATGAAGAAAGGCTCCATGACGCATTAAAAAACGCGGGCAACACGAGGGGTTTATTAAAAAATTTGCACAAAAACGGTTAGAATGGGGATTTATTTATGGAAAAGTATAATCTTGACGCATATGACTACAGTGGTTACATGATAAGGGCGATAAACAAAGTAAAACAGGAGATTTGCGACATTCCGCTTGGGAGCTTTAAGGTATCGGCAAAAAGCGATTTAAGAGAGGCAACTATCGATATGTTGGGGAAACTTCGTGGGAATATTTGGGGGAAACCGGCGGATGAAGTTTTTGATGAAATATGCAAAGCAGTAAACGGCATTAATTATTCAGCCCGAAAAACCGTTATGGATAAGTTATCTTTGCACTCGCCGGCTTATGTTATGTATACAATAAAAATCACAGGCAAGATAAGCGCGCTTCTGGATATCGCAAGCGAACGCTTCACGAAAAAAACTATTATGTTGGCAACGGCAACAGATATTCCTATGAGTAATTTCAAGCGGAAATGAGCCAATTTTTTAATTGTTTTAATCGTTTTGCCTTTACTCCTCACTCCGATTGACCAGCCTATGAAAATTTATTGCTCCTTAAATGCAAAATACAGCATATAGCGGCACGGATTTGATGCCGTTTTCAAACCCAAAATTTTTCGTCGAAATTCTAATTGAATATTTAGGCTTAAACTTTTTCACAAACACGCTCAAACTTTTCGAGGTCACATTATCGCCCGCCTTAACCTCGATAGGCACAATTCCGGAGCCGTCCTGCATAACAAAGTCCACTTCCGCCTTGCCGCCATTTTTGCTATCGCTTCTCCAATACAGCAAATCAATTCCTTTGCGCGTCAAATGCTGCGCCACGTAATTTTCAGCGATAGCACCCAGAAATTTGTTATCAATATTGCCCAAACTCATAATAATATCTTGCGGCATTTTGCTTTTCATCGTCAAAAGCCCTGTATCGCTCATATATAGCTTAAAACTCGTCAAATCTTTATAAACATCAAGCGGAACCGTCGGCTCATTCAAACTATTGCACTTATTCACCACTTTCGCGGTATCAAGCCAGTCTATCGCCTCGCCGAAAATCGTCGCGGAGCCACCCTTTTGGATAACTTTATATTGAAATTTTTTGTTATTTTTCGCGAGTTGCGCCGTAATCGAATTATATGCCGCACGGATTTTAATCGCCTCATGCTCATCGGCATACTTCGCCATATCAGCGATATAATCATTGATAATCTTGTTTTGCTTGTCGGGCACGGTCAGCAAAGAATTTGTTTCGTTATATTCCAAAATCGCCCGCGGCATACCGCCGACAATCAGATAGATTTTATAAAGCTCAATCGCCCTCTCGTGCAACCCTTTCGGCATAGGCGAATCCTCTATAAAACACTTCTTTATCATTTGAGCGAGCCTTTCCTCGTTTTGCGACCACAAAAATTCCTCAAAGTCGAACGGGAACATCGTTTTTGAATCAACATTTCCAACGGGGAACGAAAAATTTTCCCGCTTGATAGCCACGCCAAGCAAGGAGCCGGCTGCCGCAATATGATATTCAGGCGCATTTTCATTAAAATATTTTAGCGATGTCAATGCCCTTTCGCTCGCCTGCACCTCATCGAAAAATATAAGCGTATCATTCGGCAAAATCCGCTCTTTCAAGTGCGTTTCTAAACGCATAATAATCTTTTTCGGCTCAATGTCATCATCAAAAAAACCATTAACCAACGCGTTCGTTTCAAGATTGACATACGCCGTATTTTTATAATTTTCTCCGCCGAATTCCTTTATAATATGTGTTTTCCCCACTTGCCTCGCGCCATAAACCAACAGCGGCATTCGGCGTTTTTGGTTTTTCCACTCCAAAAGTTCGTTTGTGATTAGCCTTTGCATTTCCTCTCACCTCACTTACTATTATACATATATTTAATTATTATGTCAAGATAAATCTTAAAAATTTGTATTTTTCTTGACGAAATGATATTTTCAAGACGAGTTACCACGCTTATCCCCCAACAAAAAACGGCTCCGCAATCCGCAAAACCGTTTTAATTATGCTTCTAACAAATCATTTTACATCAATTGCAAATTGCCAATCACCGTCATAAATCTTTTCCTGCCGGTAACCATTGCCGACCCTATCTTCGCTGTTCAAGCAATGAATCTGCGAAATCGAAAAACGCAATTCTTTCGCGCTCGGGTACTTCCCGTCCCTATTTTCAGCGGTTATAGACGTCCTGAATGTGGTATCGTCTATTTTTTTAACCGATATACTCTCGCTCGTCGAAAGCGAACCTAAATCATTATACAAAACATTCCCATTTTCGTCCGTAACTTTCAAATCAGCGAAATTTATATAGTCGCATTTTTCTAAGATTTCCGGCAGTTTTATCTCATAAACAGCTGTAAATTTACCGTTGTCGAGCGCAAATTCGCAAACCCTTATCCCGACGCCGTTCGACATCGCATAATCCATAAAATAGTCATCACCTATGTCAAGCGTTTTGTCCGCGCCGATATCGCTCGTATCAAAAATGGAAGCCCTTTCAATCTCAGCCGAACATTCACCGTATTTAAGCGTGTATTTTCTAGTGGCGTTAAATAGGCTCACAGGGAATTCAGTTCTTATGGTATAGCCGTCGTCCTCAACCCCTATCTGCTTGCAATCGTAAATTATGCCGTTTTCATCGGTTAGCGTTATACCTTTTGTGATTGTATGTTTTTCCGGCAGTTTTACCTCAAAATTAAACGAAGTGTTCGTCAAATTCGCCATCAAAACATCAATGCCGCCGCCCGCCCCTTCATACGGCACGGAAATCCTATACGCAAATTTGCCGGTGGTATCAATGTTAAATGCCCAATCGCCCGTGTAGGTTTTGAACACCTTATTATCAATCAAATTGATTTTCGAAAGCGATACATAAAGCCTATCCGACTTCGGGAAATTATGATTAGAATTCTCCGCAATCTCAACAAATTTTATATTCTTCCCATCCACGCATTCCATCCTGCGGCTGCCTCCGGTGGCAAGCATCCCCTGCCCCTCGCCAACCAGCACAACGCCGTTTTCGTCCTTAATAACGATGTCCTCCGGGTTAATCATCTCAAACTCCCTATCGACTTTTTCGTCAAGATGAATGTCAAGAACATAAGCGAAAGTGCCGTCATCAAGAATTACGCTACTAATTTTTACGCCCACGCCGTTTGACACGACATAATCCATACGCACGTTCTCAACATAATCGTATTTTAACGCGGTTTCAATGCCTTGGTCCTCCGTGCCAAACAGATTTTTCCATATGTGCATCTGCGTGGCGCAAACCGTGCCGATAGACAAAATTGCGACAATAAAACACGCGGCAAGCGGCACCCATATATGCTTTCTCTTTTTCATTTTCATTGCTCCTTTCGTTGCTGAAATTAGCTCTGCGCTCGGCTGAATCCCGTCCATCGCAGCCTTGTAATCTTCCCTAAACATCGCTAAATTCCTCCTTTAACAATGGTCTTAGCATTTCCCTCGCTCGTGATAATTGTGATTTAATCGTGTTTTCCTTGGATTTCAATGCCGCCGCTATTTCTTTTATGCTCATATCTTCATAGTAAAAAAGATGGATAACAACGGCATATTTGGGTGGCAGCGTCCTAATCGCCTGAATTATATCATCAGTGCGCGCGGTTTGTTCATAAGACAAATCCTCCGGAAGCTTCACGATTTTCCTTTGCCAAAACGACGTCAAAAACCGCCTACTTTCGTTGATTGTGGTGCGAATGAGCCACGCCTTGGTATGCTCATCGCTTGTCAGCTTAGCCGCTGATTTTTGCAACCGTAAAAACACCTCTTGGAACACATCATCCGCGTTTGTTTTGTCCTTAACCTGCGCGAACGCGATGCGATACACCATTTCCGCATATTTATCTACGATTTGTTCCAAATTCTCACCGCCTTGAAAAGCCTTTCACTAATAATACCCGCGAGGGAGTCAAAATGTTGCAAAATTGGAAATTTTTTTGTCAACACTCAAATTATAGCACAAACCTTCGAAAAATGTATCCGGCTCCATCTATTTTCCCCACCAATCTTTATAAAACAAATTCAATTCATACCAACAAGACTTTTAACCCTATAAGCAGCAGTATGATGCCCCCCGCGAGTTCCGCCTTTGAGCTGAATTTTTCGCCGAACGCATTGCCGACCTTAACGCCCGCCATTGAAATTGCAAGCGTGGTTATCCCGATAAGCGAAACAGCCGTAACAATGCTGCCTTTAAGGAAAGCAAACGACACGCCTACGGTCAGCGCGTCAATGCTCGTTGCAACCGCAAGAGGAAGCATACGAGCGGGTTTTAACGACGTTTCGGTTTCAGCGGGAAAGCCTCTGTCGGGGCAACCTTCTTTCTTAAAACTCCCGATAATCATTTTCCCGCTAATAATACAGAGTAACGCAAACGCGACCCAATGGCTATATGAGGTCATCATATCGGTAAATTGCACGGCGGCGATATATCCAAGAAGAGGCATAACAGCTTGAAAGACACCAAAATAAAGTCCGATAATCAGTGCCTTTTTTATTGTCACCTTTGTCATGGTCAATCCGGCGCAGACGGCTGCCGCAAAAGCATCCATCGAAAGCCCTATGGCAAGTAAAACCAGTCCAAAAAAAGACATATACCCTCCCATCCGACAATTAAAAAAACTCATGGGCAGCTTTTATGTTGCACATGGGCTTCGTAATCGGATGGAACCATGCACAGCAAACCGCTATACATGAGTCTCGTTATTTAAAAACAAGCCAGACCAAAAAAGGTCAGTATGTTGACTTGTCCACGCTAAACGCGCTAACTACTCCCTCACGAGAATATTTAATTATCTTTTATAACAGTGTATCATAAGCTTAGCGGAAAGTCAAGCAAAAAACAAAAAAAATAACCGTTTAATATTTTTTTCTTTTAATCAGCGTCCGAAATATGGGCGTTGTTTGCTTAAAGCAGCAGGATATAATGTTAAAAAAACGCGCTGTTATCCATGCGCCCGTCAAAAAAATAGTCAATAAAAACTTCTAACATATATCTACGGAGGGGGCGATTTTGACATCATATTTTCTCATCTTCCGGCTCCTCCACAGTCCGGTCTAAATGAGCGATGACCTCCTCTAATTTATAATATTTTCCTCCATTAGCGCGATATTCCCTTGCCGCTTGGAGCTTTGATAATGTCTGCTGTATGTTCATCGGATTTTCCCTCATCTAACGAGTCTTTATATGCGCCTTAATTTTTTTCATAGCCCAATCGTAATGAGCGGACGTTGCGGAAATGCAGTAACCTCCCAAATTTGACGTTCCCGTCCACGAAAAATGCTTTTTTTCAAACAGTTCCTCGTCCGAAAACCCATCAATCAACACCATTACCTTGCCATGGCTGTCAAGGAGCATTTTCCGCGCATCGTCACAAGGCGTATTTTGGTGCTTTTTCCAAAACTCCACGTTCATATCGCCGTACGTTTTCCAGCTGTAAGGAGCAGGCAAAAAAGGCTTTGCATCGCCGTTTTGATTGGAATTTACCCAATTGAGCAACAGCTGGTGCCATTCATACAAATGAACCAACACATCCCGCAGATTCTTATCCCGCGCCCAATGCGCCTCTTTTCCATAATCTCCGCCGAAATTAAACGTCGCGTTTTGCTCGCCCTTCGGGATGGAATTGACAAGCCCACACATCTTCTCAAACTGCTCATTCGCCGCCTTAATTAAGCCCCGCTTTGTCGTCGGTCTTGGCAATGCTCACACCTCCGCTATAGTGAAATTGCGCTTACGAAATAACAAATCCGTCCGAGCTCGTGCATTTTTTCAAAAATTCCTGTTTGGCGATTTCCACTTCTTCTTTGTGAATCGCTTCACTTTCCGCTCTCGTTAAAAGCCGCGCTTTCCCCTCTCCCAAAATTTCAGCCAGACGGGTCTCCGTTTTGTCGCCGTTTATGTACCCGCCATACTTTTTCCCCAGACATTCAGTCCTGCTTATAAAATCAAACAAAACTCCATCTTCATCAATAAGCTGCTTCGGATACTCTTGTTGTTTCGTTAATATGCTCCTTACATTATCTTTCATGGCTTTTTGCGCCTTTCCCACTTTTAATATAGCATATCACACCTTTCTTTCAAAGTCAAGCAAATTTTGATTATCGGCGAATTTTTACGGTTCCAATGATAATTTCACGCGGCTTGGGGCATAATACTCGCAAATCATCTAAATAAGGAGCGATTCTTGATATGGAAAATTTTATTGGCACAGGTAAAAATCCAAATCCAAACGAACCCGATATTCCGCTCGGGCTGGGTATGGAACTGGCGCAAAATCCTAAAGCGATGGAGAATTTCGGCAAAATGAGCGCCGAAAGACGTGCCGACATCATAAATCGCGTTCAAAACGCGAAAACAGGCGAGGATGCAAAAACGAATATATCGCAAGTCATCTCCGAATTGTCGAATATGTAGCGTTTTCGCAACCGCGGCTTTTCCGCAGTATATCCCCGCTTTTCGCTTGTTTTTCAATCCGATAATACGCGAATTTTTAACTCGCTAACTCACTTTATTGGCGCAATTGATTAGAAGCTCGCCGAGGTGATTCACAAATCCCGAGGCTTGAGCCCAATAATCAGGGGAGTTAATAATCCCTTTTTCATGCAGTTTTTTCACCGCGTCGCTGACATTTTCCACCATTTGTATTCCTCCTTCCTTCGGATTTTCCCAACTAATCCCCACGTAATCGCATATCCCCGCCGCAATCATCGCCGCAAATTCCGACGTCTTTGCGCCCAAAATCTTGTTGTCGGCAGCGTGGTCGATGAACGCCGTCTCAACCAAAATCGCGGGCGCCAACGGCTTGCGGACCATGTAAAAATTCGCGTATTTTACGCCCCTATCCGCCAGTCCCAGCCCACTCACCAACCGCCCCTGCACCGTCCGCGCCAGCCTCTCCCCCTCGCCTCCCGGCTTGTACGCGTACGTCTCCGCGCCGGTGCCTCCGCCCGCGTTGCAATGGATGGAAACGCAGTAATCCGCGCCAAATTTGTCGCTCATCGCCGCCCGCGCCGCAAGGCTTGACCCGACATCCGTACCCAAACAATCGGTCAAATTATGGCGACTCAACTCCGCCTGCACCCCCAATTTACGCAGATTTTCCGCCGTCTGCGCGGCAATTTCCCACGTGACGTCCTGCTCCCGTAAGCCGAAACCCTGCGCACCCGTGTCCGCGCCGCTGTAGTTGTGCCCCGCGTCCAAAAAAATCTTCATGTCCAACCTCCTTTCCCGCATTCTATCCCGAATTTCAGGCTTTGTCAACCATCGCCATTTTCAAAATCGACAATTTCCAATCCCCCGTTAGCAAAATATCCCAGCCGAACCCGCATAAAAAGCCTGTTTTTGCACAAATCCACCGTGCGCACCGACCATTTCCGCATAATCCGCGCGTTTTTTGTGCAACATATTCACGAGGTGCGTGTTGTGACGAACAAAATCACTAATCGGCAAGCGTTTTTCATAATTATGACCACTATAATCAGCGGGGTCACCATCATCGAATTACCCGCCAAAATAGCGGAGGTTTTCGACACCGGCGGCTGGATGAGCCTCGTGATTTCCGCGCTCATTATACTGCTCCCGCTTGCCGCTTGGGCAGGATTGTCCGCCAAATTTCCGGGAGCCACATTTGTCGATTACGCGCCGAAAATTGTCGGAAAGCTCCTCGCCAAACTGACAATTATCTTCTACTCCCTCTGCTTCATCGTATATCTTGCGTTTATGAGCCGCATTTTCGCCGAATTCATCCGCGAAGAATACCTCCCCCGAACGCCAATCTGGGTGATTTTGCTCGTGCTCCTTGCGGTTTGCACATACGCCGCCCGCAAAGGAATTGTAAATATCGCCAGAATAGTGGAGTTTTTGGGCATTTGCGTATTATTGGCAGTCGTCGTAACGCACCTATCAATGCTGTTCATCGGCGACACCCTTAACATACGCCCCCTGTTTGAGTCCGTCGACGCGCCCTCATATTTGGCGGGTTTACCCATGGTTTTGCCGATTTTCGCGGGCATCGCAATATTAAATATCGTCCCTCTGGACTCGCGCAAGCTCGGGCGTTGGTGTATCGGCACCGCCGCCATCTGTGCCACGCTGTTGATTTTGGTGACTATCAGCGTGTTTTCCATCCTGGGCGTCAGCGAAGTGCGCACCTACGCCAACGTGCTTTTTGTCGCCATACGCGAAACCCGCGCCGCAAATCTCCAAATAATGAGCCGAATGGACGTCATTTTCATCGCCTTTTGGCTGTTGGCGGTTTTCTCGTCCGCGACTCTCTTCAAATATGCAATAGACGTGAATTTAACGGCTGTTTTTCGCCGCCCCGCGCGTAATATCCCACGGACAACCGCCATAACCAGCGCAATTTTAGTGTTCGCGCTCGCGCTCATCCCCCCCGACCGCATCAACGCAGTGGCGATGTTCGACAGATTTTTGTGGATTTTCGGAGCGATTACCGCCGCAATAATCCCGATTTTTTACTATATCATCGCAGGCTTCCGACCGCGCGCGTATGCATGCGCCGCCGTGCTGATATTGAGCCTTTCGCTCACCGGCTGCTGGGACGCGCAGGACATTCAGGCGAAAAATATCGCCGTCACGGTGATGGCGGACAAGACCGACGAGGGCTACGAATTGCGCATAGAAACGGCAAGAACTACGGGTAGCGGGCAGGGCGAGGTCAAAAATGAGAACAGTTTTCTGACCGGCATGGGCTCGACGATTGAGGTCGCGCAGGACAACCTGAATCAGAGCGCTGATAATCCGATTTACCCCAATTCTACGCGTGTTTTGCTGCTCGGCAAGGGGCTTGCACGCACAGGGGTCGAGGCTACGCTCAATCGGCTTCGCGGCGACGACCAATACCGCAAAAACGTATATATTTTCACCACTTCCCTCGATAACCTCTCTGATTTAGCGGATTTAGAGCCGAATAACAACACCTATATCGGCGCGGCAATCGAAAACGACATGAACAGTTCGGTGAACGGCGGACGCGATTTTTCCGTGAGCGCGCAGGACTTATTGCGCTCAATTTCCGCGGGAAATCCGCACTTTTTGCTTCCCGTGGTCGGCAAGCATGGGGATCAAGCGGAAATCGGGAGTTACGCGATTTTCCGCAGATGCGCGCAGGTCGGCGCTATTTCGGACGTCGAAAAAAACGGATTATTGTTTCTAAAATCCAACAATGCGACAGCGATATATAGCGAGAAAATAGGTGAAAATGAGTTCTTTTTCGAGGTCAATCTAAAAAACCGCGAGGTCAATTTCTATCTTTCTAACGGCAAGGCGACTTGCGATATTCTACTTAATTTGAATGCCGAGCTTTTATATTCAAACCAATTTCAAAAACTCACGCAATCGGATTTGGACTCGCTTTTAATCGCGTTAAAACAGGATGTTTCCGGCGATGTGATGCTTGAAATCCGCCGCGCTCAAGACGAGTACGGCTGTGATTATTTAGGATTTTGGCAGAATTTCCGCGCAAAATTCGGCAAGCTATATGAAACTCTGAACTGGGAGGAAACCTATAAAAACGCTGAATTCAGGGTAGAAACCCGCATGAAATTATCGGAAGGGGCGCAATAGCATGAAAAAATTGATTGAAGATATTTTAGCGCGGAACGCGTCGATTAAAAGGCGCATTATAGCGACTAAATCAGGCGAAATCAACATCCTTTTTGTGGGGCAGCTCACCAACCGCACCAATCTTGCCGAATATGTCATCCGCCCGCTGCAGCGATTCGTTCAGAAGGGCGGAAAGCGCATTAATACGCGCACTTTGACCAAATACATCTTTGAAATTGACGATATGAAGGTGAAAACCAACCCCGGCGAGATTGAAAACGACGTGCTCAGCGGGTCGTCCGTTGTAATTCTGCCAAAATCCGCTGAATATGTGGCGATTAACACAAAAGAGGTGGAGCATAAATCCATAGATTCGCCGCAAATAAGCTACACCCTGCGCGGTCCCAAGGACAGTTTCACCGAAAGCATGGACGTCAACCTCTCGCTGATTCGCTACAGAATCAAGGATAGCCGCTTAAAAACGCGCGAATTCAAGGTTGGGCAGCGGACGCGGACCAACGTGGCGATGTTCTATCTGGACGATGTGGCAAGCGACGAATGCGTCAATGAAATCGCCGAAAAGCTGGGCGAAATCGATGTCGACGGGATTATCGAGTCGGGCGAGCTGCAGCAATTTTTGGTGGGGGAAAAATGGGGGCTGTTCCCGAAAATGGGCATAATCGAGCGGAGCGACATGGCTTGCGGCGCAATTTTAGAGGGAAAAGTGGTGCTGCTGGTCGAGGGTAGCGGACTTGCGCTGGTCGCGCCCAAAACCTTCTCGGAGTTCCTAACCTCGGGCGACGACCTGTACGACAACAAATTCTTCGGCGCGTACTCCAAAATCCTGCGCTATATCTCGATAATTGCCATGTTCGTGCTCATGCCGGCATACGTCGCCGTAACCTCGTTTAACACCGAAATCCTCTCGGCGGACTACACAATCACGCTCGCTTCCCTCCGCGCTCGGGTGCCGTTTAACGCCCTAACAGAGGCATTAATCACGGTTTTCATCGTCGAGCTATTGCGCGAGAGCCTGCTGCGCGTGCCAAAAGAAGTGGGCGCAGCAATCGGCATGGCGGGCGGCGTTATAATCGGGCAATCGGTGGTATCCGCCGGGATTTTAAGCACATTAGTGCTAATAATCGCCACTCTTTCGCTGCTAATGAGCTTCGTCGCCCCCGATTACACAATCGTCAACCCGATACGAATTTTGCAGGTGTTTCTCATCATTTCCGCGGGGCTGTTCGGCTTTTTCGGGCTCGCGGCAGGTCTATTCGTCGTCGTTACCAAAATGATAAGTACGTCCAGCTTCGGTGTGCCGTTTTTGGCTCCACACGCGCCATTTCTGTCCCGCGACACGGTTAAAAGCGTATACTACAGCAAAACGGATTTCGTCGACCGCCCCTCGTTCCTCAACCTAAAAGACAAAATCAGAGGACGCAAAGTTAAGTAATATTCCTAATTATTGACCACCAGCGGTAGCAGTTGAAGTTTCGTTTTGCCGATGTAGCCGAGGACGGTGGTGTAGTCGGCGGCGTCGACGCCGAGATGTTCATTGATGTTGTAGATTGTCGTGATGCCCGCGATGTCTCTGTTGCCAACCTGCCCCTTCATCGTGTTTAAATCCGCCGTTGATAGCGCGAGTTTGTTCGCTGTCGGCAAGTAGAATGCCCCTGCGTACAGATACGCCGTGCCGCCAATGGTCAGCGGCGTGGATTCGTCGATAGTTGATGTTTCGACGCTCGTCCCGTCAAGATAAATGTCCGCCCAAAGGTAGCTCTCCTCGCGAACCGTCCCCACCATACTGCCGCCGTAAGTGCCGAATCGCGAGAATCGGAGCATGTATTTCGGCGCACTTTGGGTGGGGTCACTGCTCGTTAAATCATCCGCCACCATTCGCGGAATGTT
>JAISFC010000067.1 GCA_031263785.1 Clostridiales bacterium
AAGATTTTGAACGTCTTCGGATGCGTAATTGGGGTGATAAAATCAAGGTTATTGCGGCTCCCCATGCGGTTTATACTTCTTCGCCCGAATTTTTGGAATACTGCGCAAAATTAGGAGAAATTACTATTCATGTTTCCGAAACGCAGTCTGAAAACGCAGAATGCAAGAAAAAACACGGGAAAACTCCTACGCGTCTGCTATACGATTTAGGATATTTTAGACATCGAACCGTTGCCGCCCATTGCGTTTGGACGGAGGATGAGGACATGGAAATTTTCATAGACAATAACGTCAATATTGCGCACTGTCCCGGCTCAAACCTAAAGCTCGGCAGCGGCGTTGCCCCAATTGACAAATATATAAAATCCGGAATAAATGTCGCGCTCGGCACGGACGGAGCGGCTAGCAATAATGCGCTTAATATGCTAAACGAAATTAGACTCGCCGCGCTAATTCACAAAGGTGTAAATTGTGACCCTCTCGCTGTTTCCGCACAAACCGCGCTGGAAATGGCTACTATAAACGGCGCAAAGGCACTGGGGCTTGAAACCCAAATCGGACGAATTGATATAGGCTACCATGCGGATTTAGTCTTTTTTGAAACAAAATCCGCTAACATGCAGCCGCTCTCTTCTTCTCTTGCCGGCGCTGTGGTATATTCCGCTGACAGAGGGAATATTTGGCGCGTTATGGTCGACGGTGAATTTCTCCCTCTCAATAATCATACTAATTCTACCTAAATCACGATAAACCGCTCATAATCACAATCCGCGCAAGACTGCCACACCGAACTTACTCCTTACGGCATCAAAGGTTTCCTGCACCAGCTCTTTACTGTGCGCTTTTTGCGGCTTTAATAATTCCATTCCACCTTTGGGCGGCCTGTATTGTTGCAACGCGAACCTTCTCGCCTTTCCGTTCTGACTAATCCAATCGCACGTCTTAATAACATCCGCTTTGGTCAGTTCCGGGCAGAAAGTGGTGCGAAATTCGTAATCAACGCCAGAAAGCTTAATCACAGCCATCGAGCGGGAAATTTCGTCTAAATCTACCTTTGCGCCAACAATTTTTTCGTACTTTTCCGCAGGCGCCTTAACGTCCATTGCAATAAAATCCACCAACTTTTGACGAATCAATTCCATCAGCGCATCCGGGTCGGTACCGTTTGTATCCAGCTTTATCGGAAGCCCGCACGCGGCTTTTATTTTGCCCATGAACTCCGCTAAACGGGGCTGCAATGTCGGTTCGCCGCCGCTGATTACAACCCCGTCCAGGAAGTTGCTTTTTGCTTCCAGATTACGCAGAAGCAACTCAGTACTATAAATCACGCGATTCTTTTTGGGATTAATAATGTCTCTGTTATGGCAATAATAGCAATTCCAATTGCATCCGCCGGCAAAAATCACCATGGATACTTTCCCCGGATAGTCAACAAACGAATTATTCTGTACCCCTGCTATATACACCGCAACTCCCCCTTTTCGGGTTGCTATAATACCTAATAATCATAATCCTCTCAGCCTAAACGCGCGATAAACTCTATTCGTTCACCACAAGCTTCTTGCGATCCGCGTATTCCTGCTTCTTTCCCTTGTTATAATTGCTAACAGGGCGCAAATACCCCGTCACACGGCTCCAAACCTCGGTTTCTCCCCCGCAAACGGGACATTTCCATTGCTCGCCCGCCACGTACCCATGTTCGCTGCAAATGCTGAACGTCGGCGTAATGGAAATATACGGCATCTTATAATTCGTGAAAACCTTTTTAATCAGGCTTTTTGCCGCATTCAAGTCCTCCACGCGTTCGCCCAAATACAGGTGCTGAACCGTCCCGCCCGTGTATAACGCCTGCAATTCGTCCTGCAATTCCATAACCTTGAAGATATCATCCGTGAACCCTACCGGAAGCTGAGACGAATTCGTATAATATGGCACATCTTCCGTCCCTGCCGTGATTATTTCAGGATATTGCTCCTTATCCTCTTTCGCTAAGCGATACGCGGCTCCTTCCGCCGGCGACGCCTCCAGATTGTACATATGCCCCGTTTCCTTCTGAATATCTACCATAAGGCTGCGCATATACGTCATAATTTCAAGCGCAAACGTCTGCCCCTCGGGCGTCGTCAAATCCTTATCTTTGCCCAAAAAGTTCATGGACGCCTCGTTCATTCCCACAATGCCGATAGTGTTAAAATGATTTGCCCAATGCTGCCCCATGCGCTCCTTGACATTTTTCAGGAAATGTGAACAATAAGGATATAATCCGCGGTTTGTTTGGTCCTCAATTATCTTCCGCTTAATTTCCAAGCTCGCCTTTCCCGTGTGCACCAGCTTCCAAAGCCGCGCTTTAAACTCGTCCATGCTATTGGAAAGATAGCCGATTCTGGGCAGATTTATTGTGAACACGCCAATCGACCCCGTCAAAGGATTGCTCCCAAAGAGCCCGCCGCCGCGCTTCTTCAGCTCGCTTGTGTCAATCCTCAAGCGGCAGCACATAGACACGGCATCCTCCGGCGACAAATCCGAATTGACGTAATTCGCGAAATAAGGTATGCCATATTTGCAGGTGATTTCCATAAATGAATCAATAACGGGGCTATCCCAATCGAAATCCTTTGTGATGTTAATCGTAGGCACCGGGAAGGTAAATACCCGCCCCTTAGCGTCCCCTTCCAGCATGACGTCGCAAAACGCCTTGTTGATAATGTCCATCTCTTTTTGAAAATCACTGTACGTCTCCTGCATGTATTCCCCGCCGACAATAACGGGCTCTTTTTTAAGCGTCCCCGGCACTTTAATGTCAAATGTCAAATTAGAAAACGGACACTGAAAGCCCACCCGCGTAGGGACATTTATATTGAAAATAAACTCCTGCAAGCACTGCTTGACCTGCTTGTAGCTCATGTTGTCGTAACGAATAAACGGAGCGCAATACGTGTCAAAGCTGCTCCATGCCTGCGCGCCCGCGCATTCGCCCTGAGTGGTGAAGGTTGAGTTCACAATTTGCCCCAAAAACGCGCGCAAATGCTTAGCCGGACCCGATTCCACCTTGCCGGGAACCCCTCCAAAACCGTCCATTAAAAGCTGCCTTAAATCCCACCCTGCGCAATACGGTCCGAAAAATCCTAAATCATGAATGTGCGCTTCGCCCTTTACATGCGCGTCGCGAATCTCGTCCGAGTACACTTCGTGCAGCCAATATTTCTTAGTGAAAATTTCGCGGACGTAGTTGTTGAGCCCGTTGATACTCTTCTGCGTGTTGGCATTTTCGTTGATGTGCCAGTCCTTGTCGCCCAAGTAATCCGAAAACATGTCTATCGTTGCCCCGATTAAAGCATTCATCTCCCGCGCGCCCTTGCGCTTTTCACGGTAGAGAATATATGCTTTAGCCGTTTGAGCGTGTCCATTTTCTATGAGCACTTTCTCTACTTGGTCCTGAATAGACTCAATATCCGGAACCTCTCCGTGGAACTTAGTGCAGACCTCTTGCTCCACCTGCCTTGACAATTTGACCGCTAAGTCGAAATTTTTCCCTCCAACAGCCTCCGCCGCCTTATAAATCGCCCATGTAATTTTCATCGGGTCAAAGGCTTCCAGCCCACCGTCACGTTTTCGCACCTGCTTTATTGCAGGTTTAAGCTCTACAACACTCATTTGATTTCTCCTCTCGTAAAAACTATATACAACATGTGGTATGTATATAGTTTACCACATACCACAAATTGTGCAACGGGCATATTTTACCGTTTCCCGTCATTCTTAATCGTTTTGGAAGAATTTTCTCCGTGTTACTTCCTTTTTCTGTAATTTTCTTACGTTTTTATTTTTTTGTGTGTATAAGTGGGATTAGAGGAATATTACATTTTTGTTACAGAAATATTACAAAAATATTACAAAGCGGAAATCGTGCTTAAATAGTCATTTACCACACTTTCACCATATTCGCCCGACGGAGCCCACTTGCCTCCCAGCTGCTCCACAAACTCAATCGTACCCGACCAAGCGGTCGTCATGACACTATAGTAACGCGGGTGCACATCGCCAAGCGGAGCTATGCCAACATACGCCGCCATATGGTTAAAATGCGCTTGAACTCCGGTTTCCGCATTGTTGAAAAATTGATGGTCCTCGCGTGTGTCGCCCGTTGCGTTCACGGTTTTAATCCCCGCCCAATTGTTCATATCCGCCGTTACTATGCCCGTGTAATTGCCAAACGCCGTCTCTTTCGCCGCTTGCGCGTACAGCACGTCAGCGCGGATGCCCATTAGCTCACCCACCCGCCAATATTCATCCGCAATAGAAACAAAATCCTCCGTCGCCCCGCGGCTTATCGCCCACGCTTTTGCCGCTTCTATCGGTATTTCCGACTCCCCCTTGATTACCGTTTGCGTAGCCTCAGGAGCGTCTTCTTCTTGCGACGGCGTTTGTTGCGGCTCGTCCGTGAGCGCCGTTTTCCCTCCCTGCATGACGACAATCCACGTAAATACGGCGAAAATTAAAATAAACAAGCTAAAAAGATGTCTTTTCATGAAACTCACCTCAGGTGAATGTTATGCTTGTTCCTCTCTTAATATACCGACAATACGCCCCGCCGCATCGCGTTTTCCCATTTTTTCCGCCGCAACCTCCATCATAAACCGCGCCTCACTGTCCCGGCACAGCCTCTCAATTTCGCCCGATAATCTGTCAATATCGCTCTCCAGCACCACCGCCGCCGCGCCCTCCTTTTCCATCGCGCGCGCATTATGCTCCTGATGGTTGTTCGTCACATTCGGCGAAGGCACAATCACGCTCGCCTTGCCAAGCGCGGCAATTTCAAACAGCGCACCGCCTCCGCGCGTAACAATCACGTCCGCCGCCGGCAATACCTCGTATACGTTGCTTATGTATGGGACAATCTGCACCCCGTCGCGAGCGCCGATATCGGCAATAATATTCTGAAAATACCGCTCGCCCGTTGCCCAAATCACTTGATATTTATCTATTTCAGGGCTTTTGACCCACTTCTCCATGGCTGAATTTATGGATTCCGCGCCCAAGCTACCCCCGAACGCCACCACTAAAGGACGGGCGTCCAGCTGCAATTTCCGCCTTGCGTCTTCCTTTTTCAGCGTAAAAATCTCGCTCCTAATCGGATTTCCCGTGACTTCAATCCGCTTCGCCTTATGCTCCAGCTCGCTAATCGTAGCAGGGAAGCTCACAGTAACAACATCCGCAAATTTAGCCAATAATTTGGTCGTCACTCCCGCTACCGCGTTCACCTCATGAATCAGCGTACGTATCCCGCTCATATGCGCCGCAAGGAGCACCGGACCCGCAACATAACCGCCCGTGCCTACCACCACATCCGGCGCAAAGTCCTTAATAATATTCCCCGCCGCCTTCTCCGCGAACGGAATTTTGGCTAAAACCATAAAGTTTTTCAAGACGTTTTCACGGTCGAATCCCGTCACGTCAATGTATTTAATCTCAAACCCTGCCCGCGGAATTAGCTGGCTTTCCATGCCTTTTTCGGTGCCCACAAACAGTATGGTATCTCCCGCCATCTCGCCCGCAATCGCCAGCGCAGGGTTTATATGCCCTGCCGTTCCGCCTCCTGCAAATAAAACTCTCAACCTATTCCCCCCTATAAAATCCTATCGGCTACGTCTTTGAATACCTTGATATATTCAGCATAATCCCCATTGCCGTCATGTTTATAAGCAGCGTTGTCCCTCCATAGCTAAAGAATGGAAGCGGCATTCCCGTAACCGGCATGGTTGATGTCACCACCGCTATGTTGATTATCACTTCTACCGCTATCAGTGACATTATGCCGATAGCCGTCAGGCTCGCAAACATATCCGGCGCGTTGATGGCAATGCGAATCCC
>JAISFC010000078.1 GCA_031263785.1 Clostridiales bacterium
TAATCGCAGTATATCCACCGCTTCCGGCGGTAGGAGTAGCAACCAAGACCACCATCTTGATATTGCCCTCTTCGTCCATGAAAATGGGACAATCCATTGTTATTTTTTTAAGATTATCGGCAAGATAGGTATGTATTTCCTGCGTTGAATTTGACGAACCGTATAATTTGACAGCATTAAACCATTCATTTACTTCTTGCTCAAGGGCATTTTTTGATTTTTTTAAGAAATTCGATGAAAAATTCCTCTAATTTGTATTAATGTTCCATAATGAAAAATGATTCGCTTTCGGCTAATGATGAATGATAAATACAAAAAGCGCCTATGGTGTGGATTTTTGGTTTTGATTTATCATTCACAATTTATCATTTGTCATTCTTCATTGCCTCAAAGAGGCACTTGTCGTAATATGATGATGAAAAAGATATGTCGCACAAAAAAACAGTCCGTGAGAGGTTGGTAGCGAGCCGACGGGATGTTTGTTTCGCTCATAATGTAGCTTCTTAATGAAAAATGATGAATGATTCGCCTTCGGCTAATGATGAATGATAAATACAAAAAGCGCCTATTGTGCGGGATTTTGGTTTTGATTTATCATTCGGAAATTATCATTTGTCATTCTTCATTGCCTCGAAGAGGCACTTTTTGGTACGCCCGGGGGGATTCGAACCCACGACCTACTGCTTAGAAGGCAGTTGCTCTATCCTACTGAGCTACGGGCGCATATGAAGTCGGCACGGTATATGGTTCCGAACCGACTGTCTTTCCTTCTATCTTTATTGTAGCATATTTTCCGCGTAAAATCAATATCTATTTTTGGGGCAAAATTTCCAGCCAATATCCGTCCGGGTCGGAAATAAAATATATGCCCATGTCGGGGTTTTCGTAGCATATACAGCCCATTTCCTTGTGACGCTTGAAGGCGGCATCGAAGTCGTCGACGCTGAAGGCGAGATGGAATTCGTTCTCGCCTAAATCATAACGTTGAGTATGCTCATTTATTTGCGTCAATTCGAGCAAATGAGCGGAGTTTTTGTTGCCGACGAAAACGATTGTGAACCCGTCGCCTTCAACCCGCCGCACCTCGGCTAAACCTAACGCCTTATCGTAAAAATCAATACTTTTGGTCAGGTCCGCGACGTTAAAATTATTATGAACCATCGTAAATTCCATAAAAATCCCCCTTATCTATTTGCAACGTCATCCGCGTGCTTTAGCTGTATTCTCCCGAAAACCCGACACCGACGTTTTCCGTTGAATTTATGAGCATTTTTTCGGTTTCGTTTAGTTGTTCGGCGATTTCTCGCGGGAGCTTTTCCCCGAACGGCTCAAAGAATTTTCGCTGCGCCGCAATGTCTTCGCGCCAGGACTGCACATCGGCGGAAAGTAGCTCATTTATGGCAGTTTCGGTGATATCCAGCCCGTCAAGGTTGATGTCCTCTTTGTTGGGCAGAAATCCAATGGCGGACTTGCGCGCGCCGATTTTGTTCGTACAGCGGTCGAGAATCCACAGAAGCACGCGTAAATTCTCACCGAACCCGCGCCATAGGAACTTGCCGTCATCGCCTTTTTTAAACCAATTCACGTGGAAAATTTTGGGTGGTTGCGAAGCCTTTTCGCCCATGTTCAGCCAATGCACGAAATAATCGCCCATGTTATAGCCGCAAAACGGCAGCATAGCCATGGGGTCGCGGCGCACAACTCCCACCGCACCGCTCGCCGCCGCGGTTGTTTCGCTCGCCATGGTCGCGCCCACGTAAACGCCGTGATTCCAGTCGAACGCCTCGTACACGAGTGGCGCGGTTTTAGCCCGCCGTCCGCCGAAAATAATCGCCGAAAGAGGCACACCCTCGGGATTCGCCCACTCTGTGGAGCGGCACGGACACCCGCTTATAGGCGCGGTAAATCGGCTGTTCGGGTGCGCGAGCGGCGTGTCGGAATTTTTGTGCTCGCCGTTCTGCCACACATTCCCGCGCCAATCCACCACATTCTCGGGCTCGGGCGTGTCGGCGCCCTCCCACCACGGCGTATTATCGTCCATATTCAGCGCAACGTTCGTGAAAATCGTGTTTTTCTGAATAGAAGCGAGGGCGTTGGGGTTAGTTTTTTTGCTCGTGAGCGGCGCGACGCCAAAAAAGCCCGCCTCGGGGTTGACCGCCCATAGTCGCCCGTCCGCGCCCACGCGAATCCAAGCGATATCGTCGCCCACCGTCCACACCTTATACCCCGGGAATTGAACGGGCGGAATCAGCATGGCAAGGTTAGTTTTCCCGCACGCGGAGGGGAATGCCGCCGCCACGTAATGCACGTCGCCGGAGGGACTTTCCAGCCCCAAAATGAGCATGTGTTCCGCGAGCCAGCCCTCGCGCCGCCCCATATCGCTCGCGAGACGCAACGCCAGACATTTTTTGCTCAAAAGCACGTTGCCGCCGTATGCTGAATTTATGCTCCAAACCGTGTTATCCTGCGGAAAGTGGCATATGTAGCGATTTTCGGGGTCCAAATCCGCGGTCGCGTGCAGGCATTTTACAAAATCTCCGTTTGCCCCCAAGGCGTCCGTCGCAACTTTACCGACTTGCGTCATAATCGCCATATTCAGGACAACATATCGGCTGTCGGTCAGCTGTATCCCGATTTTCGAGAAGCGCGAATCGGGCGGTCCCATTAGGAAAGGAATGACGTAAAGCGGCTTGCCATTCATGCAATTTTTGTATAGTCCGCGCAGTTTTTCGTACATCTCCGCGGGCGCGACCCAATTATTTGTAGGTCCCGCGTCCGACTGATTTTCACAGCAAATAAAGGTGCGGTCCTCGACGCGCGCGACATCGTTTTCCGCCGTGCGGTGGAGGTAGCAATTCGGATATTTTTCGCTGTTAAGGCGAATAATTTCGCCATTGTTTTCGCTTTCCTCACGAATCTCCGCCAATTGTTCGTCACTGCCGTCAATCCAAATGACGTCCGTCGGGGCGAGCAACTCCCGCATTTCTCCCAGCCACGACGTAATTTTTTCGTTCATACATATCAACTCCCATATCATCCGTTGATATTTATTTTATTACAGGATTTGCTTTATGTCAAGTAAAATTTTCCGATGCCTCTAATACTGCAAAAAGTGAAAGGGATCAAAGAAAATGTTGACAAAAGCGTGGAATTATGCTATAATAAGTGCATAGGCATTTACAACCGAGTAGGTGACAGGTGTAGAAGGGAACAGGGTACAGGGAACAGGTGTGGAAGATTTTCTTACGAAAATCTTTGAATGAAATAAAATAAAAAGAATTGCGTAAGCAATTCAACACTAACTGTTACCTATTACCTATATAAAAGGGAGTGGAGAAGCTGCCATATTACCAAATGCGCGGTCGATAATAGGGAATTCGCAAATGCACGGCGGCGAGGGTGTGACGGGAAAAAACATTCCTGAGGGCAGATGAGAATAATGATTTAGCGAGGGGGTTGATAAGTATGAATGATGAATTTAGGCGTGATGCTGAATTTTTGGAAGAAATAAAGAAGCGTCCTAACGAAAAAAAGAGCAGTGCGGAAGGCAGAGCCGAGGCGCGGGCTAACAAAAAAAAGCGTAGAGCCGAGGCGCGGGCGAAGGAAATAGCGGAAGGAGGGGTGATAGGAGAGCAGATAGAGCGGGATAGTGATCGAATACGAATAATAAAGTTAATGATGGCTAATAAATGCCGTGACGTCTTTATTGTGGACCTTTTAGGCATATCTTCTGACGAGCTTAATGAATACAAAAAGAAAATAAAAGATGAGCGTCCGAGCGTGAGAATAAGAGGAAATTCGCAAATCCGTGGCGTGGAGGATATGCCTCGAAGAGACATTTTTGGTGACCTATAATCGGTTAGTTTTTTAATATTGAAACTTGTTGAATTTTATTTTTAAATTGTATGTTTTAAAATATTAAACGGAGCGTTCGCGTTCCGTATTTATTTTTTGTAAAATTTTTATGAGAAACAGCAGTAAAATCCTTGACATTAATGAGAAAATGTGGTACAATAATGTTGGGTAATATAGAACAAACGCATATTAGGGGGAAAAATTAAATGGATTTTGAAAAACTCGCGAGTCAAGCCGGCGGGCAGGCTCAACAAGTGCGGATGCTTGAAGAAAGGGAAAGGCGGCAAATAGAGCGGATGCGGGAGTATATTCTAACGGATGGCAGAGCGTTTTATGATTTTTTTATGAATTGGGATTTTAAAGACGAGAAATTCCCGTTTTACACCTGTAAAGATGCCGATATGCTTGACATCTATCCCGCGGATAATACGCGCAGGCACAAGGGGAAGAAGCCGCTGCCTTATGAGTTTTACATACGCCGCGCATACTGCAAGCTTTATCGCTCATGGAGCAATAAAGCGACTTTCCCGGAGTACGACAAATTCCGCGCATTGGTAATGGACGCGCTGAATAACGTAGACCCGCTGGAGGCGTTGGAAAAGCATGGGATGGACATCAGGAGCTTTTTGAGGATAATAAACGGGAACACGCGCAGAGAGTATCTTTGGATTAGCCACTCGCCCGAAAGCCGCCAGATTGCGTCTGTAATTGATTATTATTCGTCCGCTATGTATAAGGCGGTGCATCAAACTATGGAGACAAAGCATAGAAATAAGAAGTCTACGGAGGAAAGATTGGAAATGGCGCGGAAAGTCCTGAAATTTGCGGAAAAGACCGAAGCTTCACTGTCAATAATAGGGCTTATGTTAAGCGGGGTTCCGTATTATGCGCAATATTGGGGGAAAATACTGCGCGAGGATGGGAATGACGAGGATCGCGCAACGCTTAAACGCGTAGCTGAACACGTGAACAAAAAATGGCGGCAGCATAGGTCTATAAGCATCAACTTTGTTGCAACCAGGCGTCGGTTGGAAGCGCAGTGGAAAGATGAGTTGCAAGCCTTGAAAAAGGATTTTGAGGAATATAAAGATAACGTGCTTAACGTGGAGTCTACGTTCAGCTATCCGTCCGAAGATGACGACGAAAAAGACATAGAACTACGGGAAGACAGGATAAAATATAAAATAGCCGGACGGCAATTGGATAAAAATCAAGCGGAAAAAACGACAAAAGAGCCTACAACAATACAAAATATACCAATAAAACCGAGGCACCTGTAGAAAAAGCTGAAACGCGCGGCGAAAGATTGTATATAATATATTAAGACTGAATGCAAAAAGGAAGTGGAGCGGCGTGGAGGATTTACCGGCAGTATTAAAATCCGTGATATGGGCGGTTGGAATTTTTGTGGCGGCGTGGATTGCCATACGCGGCGGGCGTTGGATCCTGCGGAAAATGCTCAAAAATGTTTTAAACATGTCGATTTTGTACCCCACATTCAAAAGTATGTGGAAGGTAATCGTGATAATCGCGGCGGCGGTGGTGTTTTTCCAAACGGTGATACACATCCCGGCGTCCACGATGCTTGCGACCGTCGGCATCAGCGGCGTGACCCTCGGGCTTGCGGCGCAGGGATTTATTCGCGATTTGCTGATGGGGATGGTGATACTTGCCACGCACAACTTCCAAATCGGCGACACGATAACCGTCAAAAACTCGCTCACGGGGCGGGTAGACAGGATAACGCTGCAACACACGCGGCTGGTCATGCCGGACGGAACGATTCACATTATCGCAAACAGCGAGATGACGATGATAACCGTCAGCAACGAGCCTCAAACGCCGACGCCGAGTTAAAAAATGCCTCAAACGTTGAACCTAAAGAGGATTACGTCGCCGTCCTGAACGACATATTCCTTGCCCTCGCTGCGCACCATGCCCTTTTCGCGGGCGGCGGACATCGAGCCTGCTTGCATCAATGTGTCGAAGCCCACCACCTCGGCGCGAATGAAGCCGCGTTCAAAGTCGGTGTGGATTTTGCCGGCGGCTTGAGGAGCCTTAGTGCCGCGGGTTATGGTCCAGGCGCGCACCTCGGGCTTGCCCGCCGTCAGGTAGCTTATTAAGCTCAAAAGCTCATATCCGGCGGAAATCAGCTGGTCTAAGCCGCTTTTTTTTATGCCCAAAACGGACAAAAATTCCAGCCGCTCCTGCCCCTCTAATTGCGCCGTTTCGTTCTCGATTTGCGCTGAAATGCTAATTACTCCGCTGTTTTGCTCGGCGGCGAATTTCTCCAGCTCCGCGAGATGCGGGTTTGAAGAGGGGTCGGCAACCTCGCTTTCCTTGATATTTGCGGCATATATGACGGGTTTCATGGTCAGGAGCGGGCAATCCTGCATCGCGGCGCGCTCGTCGTCGTTCAGCTCACAGCTCCGCGCGTCCTGCCCCGCCTCCAGAGCGGCTTTTACCTTTTCCGCCGCATGAATAGCGTGAATTTGAGCCTTGTCCGCCTTTGCCGCCTTTTCGGCGCGTTGCAGCTTTTTTTCGACCGACTCCAAATCCGCGAAAATCAGCTCCAGGCGTATAGTTTCGATGTCGCGCAGGGGGTTCACATCGCCCTCGACATGCACGATGTTCGTATCCTCAAAACACCGCACAACATGCACAATTGCGTCGACCTCG
>JAISFC010000081.1 GCA_031263785.1 Clostridiales bacterium
AATATTTCACCCTTTTCCCCGACTTATCGGACACCCATTGGGCGTTCCCCGACATAATCGAATCCGCCATCGACCACCAATACTCCCGCCTCCCCGACGGCTTCGAAATTTGGCTGTAATGGCACATAATACGCGAAATATACAGAATAAGCATAAAATACAACAATTAAACAAGCTATCAGAGCATATTAGCAATCGAACAAAATATCAAATAGCACACACCTCACCCACCACGAGGTGTGTGTTGTTTTGACGGATGTGGTTTTTAGCACAAAAAAACGAGTTTCCTATACAACGTCCAAATAAATTTATCTGATTTAAGGGTGGTTTTAAGCGCAAAAGAGGGAGTTTGCACAAGACTCTCAAATACGTTTATGTATTTTAAGGGTGGTTTTAAGCGCAAAAGAAGGAGTTTGCACTAAATCCTCAAATACATTTATTTATTTTGAAGGTGGGTTTAAGCTCGAAAGAGGGAGTTTGCACAAAATTATCAAATATATTTATCTATTTTGAAGGTGGTTTAACCGCAAAAAGGTGGTAGTGAGCAAGTTTGCGTAAAGACGGCGCGCTTGCAAGCCGTTAGCAAACGCGAACGTGCCTTTTTGCGGAGAAGGAGCAATGGCGGAGTGAAGGAGTTTGCGCGCGGTTCTCAGCGAGGAAACGAACGGAGCGTTGTCCATTGCGACGCGTGTGTGTTGTTTCTCGTACTTTTGAATTGCGCTTAAACTTTCTAAAGTTCATTTTAAAAAATCCTTGACATTTCAAACTTTTTAAAGTATATTTATATAAAGAAGTAATGATAAGAGCAATGATGTATTAACAAAATAATTATGGGAGAGGTTCCTGAGGGTGAACATCGTGGCAATTTTTTAACATATATCAATAGATGTATTAAAGTGTTTGGAATGAATGAGAAAGTTCACTTAATAAAAGAAAGGCATTGGAAGCACATGCAATCCAAACTGCATAAACCTTATAAAAAAGCAATCAAAAAGTAATATAAGGAAAATTTGGGAGAGAAGAAAATGAAAATTATAGTTGCAAGCGCGTTTAGCAAAGACGACGCGGGCGGAAATAAAGCCGGAGTGTGTTTGGTTGGCGAAAGATTAACTCGCGAGCAGAAAATGGCGATTTCAAAGGAACTGGGATGTGCCGAAACTGCTTTTGTGTCTAGCCCCACTATTGACGGAGCTGATTGGAAATTTGAATATTTCACGCCGAGCGAGGAAGTTGCGTTGTGTGGACATGCCACTATTGCGGGTTTTACTGTCCTGCGCGAGTATAACCTCTTGAAGAAAGAAAATAATCGCTTGCAAACAAAAGAAGCGGTTTTGGATATCGTTGTTTCAAGCGATAAAGTCACTATGCAGCAAAACAATCCGCAATTTGGGGAAATGCTAAATTCGAGCGAATTCGGCAAATGTTTCGATATTGAGGTTGCTCATAATACTTTGCCAATACAAATTGTGTCGACGGGACTTAGAGATATTATGCTGCCAATTCGTGATTTGGAAACACTTCAGAAGATGACCCCTAATTTTGATGAAATAACGGCAATAAGCGAAAAATATGATACAGTTGGAATCCATGCTTTTGTGTTAAATAGCGGTAGAATCCTTTGCAGAAACTTTGCTCCGAGATACGATGTGCCGGAAGAAAGCGCGACCGGGACCTCCAATTGTGCGTTAGCCTGCTATTTGTGGCAAAATGGGATTATGCGTAAAAACAACTATACTTTTGAGCAGGGATATTCTCTTGATTCCCCGAGCGAGATAAATGTTGCGCTACAAACTAGCGGAGATAATATCACAAAAGTTACGGTTGGCGGAAGTGGATATGTTGTTGAGGAAAGAAATATTGAACTAGGCGGGCGAGTGAAGGCGACTAAAACTCTATAAAATATATATCAAATAGCTCGCTTGTGGCTTGATGGCGCAATACCGACGGCTTCGAAATTTGGCTGTAACTGCACGAAATTAACATTAATATAGCACCAAATAACACACACTTCGTTCACTACGAGATGTGTGTTATTTGATTGTAGTTGACGTTATTTTCTTTACACAAACTTAACATTCTTTGCATGTAAAAGGCTTGAAATTGCTGACAAAATATGTTATAATAAATATAGAGAAATAGCGACTGCGCCTCGCCGTGTTAAAAAAGTTTCGGCTTGTGGTTTTACTCGCAAAAGGTTGGTAGCGAACCAAAGCCGTTGCGAGGGCGTTTACAACCGAGCAGGCGGCGTGAGCGTGCCCTTTTGCGAAATAGGAGGAGCAAGGAAGCGTACGATGTTTTTGAGCGATGTTTGCGCGAAAACGAAGCGAGCGAACTTTGCTCCGACGGGGTGGTGATTTGCGTGCAAACGATTGAATTTGACAATGAAAAATATATTTTGGCGCGCGAAATAAATTTTAAAAACGCCGCCTATTTTGAGTTCCGTAGCCTTGATTTGAGGGACCCGAAATCGTTTTTTGCTACGGAAAAGAACGGCGAATATTCTCCTGTTTCATCAGGGCTTGAAAAGAAGCTACAAAAATATGCAGACCCATTGGAAAGAAAAGACGGCGGGATTATAATCAGAGAAGCCGAAGAAAGTGGCGAAAGTGCGTCCGACCCGGAGCTGGATGAGCGGCTTTCGGGTGAGTTAAATTCGCGCAAAGCCGAGTTCATAAAGGCATTTACAGAGAGATACGAACAGGTATTCGGCAAGTATTTCCCGGAAAAATACGGAGAAACGGTCTTAGACAACGAAACTCGTGAATTTGTCCCCAAAACGCATAAACGGGATCAAGCGAGAAATCTGGACCATACTATATCTGAAATAATTTTTGACAGCAGCCGTCCGGAAAATTGTAACGGGCAGTATAGAACCGGCAATCGAAAAATCGCTATGTGTGACGAGAAGCTGTGCAGACCTGAGCAAAATTACATTTCGGAGACGCTGTTTCACGAGATATTCCATGCGGATACCGCAACATACACCACCATGGACGGTAAAAATTGGCAAGCTAATCGCGTCGGCGTGTTTACCGCGTCCAAAGATGGCGAAAAATTCGTCGGAACGGCTTTAAACGAGGGGCTAACTGAATATTTCGCGAGCAAGCTGTATGGCGTCAAGCCCAACACATATGAGGCGAATGTCGCGTTGGCGAAGGCAATGATTGGCGCGTTTGGCGAGGAAACCATGCTAAAAGCTTGCTACGACGGCGGGGAAAAGCTAGAGCAGGGCTTCAATAAAATCTTCGGCGAAGATAAATATGCCGAGTTTATGCATCGGGCGGACGCCTGTTACGAGTTCTGTAACCCGTCGCGCACGTACATAATGAGCCAGCCAAGGGATTCTCTAGGGAGCCTGCTCACGACGATGATTAACGAAAGAGTGGATGACATCATAAAAGAAGCGCCGCAAAATTATAACGAGCAGCTGGATTCTTTGCGGGAAGCTTCGGATAAAATCTCAAAATTTGTAGAAGCGGATAACTTTCAGCAGAAAAGAGTCGGCGTTGCCGCATATGAAACTCGTGACCGCATTGCAAAGCTGCAAAAAATGTTAGTTCCTGCAAAAAAAAATGATTCAAAACTCTCCAGCGGGCGATTGGCGGATTTGTTTAACAGTGAGCATCGGCATGGCGCGAACGAGTTTAAACTGACTATTTTGGACGATGTGATGCGCCAAAACTGGGCGTCGAATTTTTATAATTACCATTTCGCATTTAAAAACGCGGAGTATTTGGCAAATGAGTCTGATTTGAACGGCGTAATGCGGGGCGCGCAGCAGCGAATTGATTTGGTGATTGAGAAAGGCTGTACTCAGGACGATGTTAAACAACTTGGCGAGCTGCGAAAAGTATGGGAGGAAGCCCTCAAAAATTCTCTTGTAAATGACGCGTCTCTTTTGCCGTCGAAGGCTAAAAGCAACATAAAAACGCTGATTGCTAAGGCGAAAATGTTTATGGCGCAAAAATTCGCTAAGCCTAAAGACGCTCAAATAGAAAATGAGGTACAGGCGACCAACCCTGTGCAAAGCGGTGAAAGTTTGGGAGTTGCGGCAAACGCGGACCCACAACGAGGAGTGATATCCATGAAAGATATTGAGCAGATTAGAGACACTTTTAAAGAAATAATCGAAAGTGAGCGTCTGACTGCAAAGAAGGAATGGGAAGCGGCGTATGCAGCGTTAGAACCGGACGACCCAAGACGCGTTTGGGATATTAGCGGGGACAATTTCGCGTTGAATGTCCGCAACAACAACGGCACGCCTCTGGAGGATATATTGCGGGACCCGCCTACCAGCCGCAACGATGCGTTGGGGAAAGCGATGCAGCTGGACGAATTTGTTATGGAAAAAGAGATTAATAGAATGGTGGATAAGCGGTTAAATGGTTTTGCGTATACTACACTTAACGGCTACAACGGCGACCATCGCTTGTTGGATAGCGATATGGGGAAACGCTTGCAAAGGATGGATTTGGCTAGTGAAAAGGCGATATTGGAGAAACAGCAGGCGTTGCTGGAGACGAAAATTGACATTGCCGAATGGTGCGAGCGGACTTACGGCAAGGATGCAGTGATAGACAAGCATATCGGTGAATTAGAGCAGAAATATGATGACAACAAAAAGGCTTTAAGCGCCATAGGGCAGCGGCAGAAACAATTGTCGACGCAATCCCTCGAGCCACGAGCGCAGAGCTATGCGCAAAATACCGCGTTTCAAAACATTTCCGCGTCGAGGGTAAACGAGCTTTTTCAGAGCGTAAATCGCCAGATGCAGCAAGGCATAAATCCGGTGCAAAGGGGTAGAGCGTTATGAATAAACGGCTATATTCGGAAGTATATGCTATTTTAGAGGCGTTGCGTGAGGATTTTGGCGCGGATTATGTGGCGCGCATTCCCGCCGACGTGCTCAAATTCATTTCCGACTCAAGGGATACGGAATACACGCCTATTTTGGATAAAAACAAGGGGTATCACGAGCAGGGGCTATCCGACGATGCCGTGGCAGCGTTGGCAATGCTGAAGCTCAACTACTTATGCGAAACCGATGAAGAAAAGGCGGAATTGCTCAATTTGTTAGACACTAACGAGCAAGCGTTAAACGAAAAAATGAAGAGCACAACGTCAGCGCTCGAGCTATTGCGCCTGATTAGGCGAAGCAAGTGAGCGAGCAACATTATTGGTGTTCAAAAAGAGCATTCGCATATTAAGAAAAAGTAAAAAAGCAAAAGACTCGGGGGAAATACCGTGTATCGAGTCTTTTTTGCGTTAAACGCACCATCCGAAAATTCGCCGTATGCGCGCGTTTAAGCGTTTAATCCGTGGCGGCGCATTGAATTGACGAATTGACATCGCTGCTTTTTAATGGTATAATAAATGTGTAAGTAAACAGCGGCTACGCTGTTTACTTACTAAAAAATTTCAGCTTGTCTGAAATATCATTGTTCGCAGGGTGTGACTTTCGGGAATTCACTTCCCGAAAGTGCAGTTGTGAAAATATAAAGGAGGCAACATGCCTAAAAATAAGACAGTTAGAACAGTTTTAAGATTTGCAATCATCACGGTCGGCGCGGCATTGGCAGCCCTCGCGCTGGAAGTTTTATTGGTCCCGAACGGCGTTATTGACGGCGGCGTTGTGGGCATCGCCATCATGTGCTCGGCAGTTTTCGGCTTACCTACGGGGCTTTTCACCATCCTACTTAACATCCCGTTTTTGTACTTCGGCTACTCGCACGGCGGCAGAAAATTCATTATCCGCTGCGTGTACGCGATAGTCATGTTCTCCATGTTTATGTCATTTTTCGAGGATATGTCACCGTTTACGAACGATATTTTCCTGTCGGTCGTGTTCGGCGGGCTCATATTAGGCGTGGGCGTGGGCATCATTTTGCGGCTCGGCGGCAGCCTGGACGGCACCGAAATGCTTGCAATCGCGCTTTCCAAAAGCACGGCGTTTTCCGTGGGGCAATTCGTCATGTTTTGCAACGTTTTCATCCTCGGCGTCTCGGGCTTCATCTTCGGGTGGGACAAAGCGATGTATTCCATTATCACGTATTTCGTGGTGTTTAAGCTGATTGACATCATAGTCGAGGGGCTTGACGAGAGCAAGGCGGCGATGATAATCACCGATAACCCCGAAGAAATGGCGGCGCAGATAATGGAGGAGTTGGGGCGTTCAATCACGTTTATTTTCGGCGAAAAAGGCTATACAAAAAACGAGAGCAAAATTATCTACGCGGTCGTCACGCGCATGGAGGTTTCCAAGCTCCGCGAAATAGTAACAACTGTGGACAGAAAATCGTTTGTGACCATTACGAACATATCGGACGTCGTCGGCGGCAGTAAGAAAAAGTAAAATCGGCTTGATTCAGCGGGTTTTGCGTGAATTCAGCGCGTCGGCGATTGCCGTTTTCATCTCAATTGCGGCGTCGCGGGCGGCGGAAGCAAAATCCTCAGACGGGCGGCTCCCGTCCTTTTTATACGCGTATAAAATGCCCCGTGACGAATTCACAATTGCGCCCTCGTCGTTGGAATCAAAGGCGGCGGCGATGTCCGCGGCGCCCCCGCCCTGTGCGCCGTATCCCGGCACGAGAATGAAGGTATGCGGCGCTTTCTCGCGCAAATCAGCCAATTCTTTCGGATATGTAGCGCCGACCACCATGCCGACGTTCGAGTAATTCCCACAGTGCGGAGTCTCCGCGCCCCACTGCTCGCATAATTCCGCCATCTTCTCACTGACGGTTTGTCCGCTGTTTAAGCGCAAATCCTGCAGCTCGCCCGACGACGGATTCGACGTCTTAGCGAGGACAAAAATCATGCGCTTCGTGGATAAAAACGGCTTTATTCCGTCTGTTCCGAGATATCCATTGACGGTGAGGGCGTCGGCGTCAAAAGTGTCCCCCAAATATGCGCGGGCGTACCCCTCCGCGGTGGAGCCGATGTCGTTGCGTTTGCCGTCGATAAGCACGAAAATCCCCTTGTTTTTGGCATATTTCACGGTCTCCTCCAACGCCCGCACACCCTGCCAGCCATACTGCTCGTAGAAAGCGCATTGAGGCTTGACCGCGGGGACAATATCGCTCACAGCATCAATAATCCCCTTGTTGAAGGCAATAATCGCCTCCGCGGTGGCGTCGCGGTCTAAAGCGTCGGCGGACCGATTGTTCAATATGTGCGGTGGAAAAAGGGCGGGAAATGGGTCCAATCCGCAAATTGACGGGTTCCCCTTCGCCTGAATTGCCAACATGAGTTTGCTAATCAATTTATCACTCCTTAAATAGTTCCAGAATCCTGAATTTCAGAGGGCTTTCGCCTGTTACGAGGGCGAAATCGCCTTTGCTCAACGTGCCTTGCAATTGTTCGCGCCCCTCGGTGGAAATCGCGGCGGAATCGCCTATAATGCAGATATTGGGGTAAATCACGCACCACCAATTTTGCCCCTGCCCACTGCCCAAGGTGACACGCAAAGCGTCATATTTCCCGGCGGGGAGGGCAATATCGCCGTATGACTTCGTGGGGAACGCGAACTCGCCTATCGAGGCTTGCGCGCCGTACTGCTGCCCCTCTCGGTCGACGATGGACTGCGCAATCTGCTGAATTTTAGGCAAATTTTCTGCCGCCGCCGTACGCGCATCGTCGAATTCGGACAGGAACTCCAAAATTCCGTCGCGCACCTTGAGCTTGAGCGACTGGTCCTGAATGGAGTCCGAATCCGCCACGACATGCAGTCGAAAAACATTTGAAGCAATGGCTTTTTGGGAGTTTTGCGCGGCAGTGACTATGATGCCCAACACCGCAAATCCGCACATAATCGCTAAACCAAGCCTACGAAAGAAAATTTTCATAAATATCACCTCTATTGAGATGATAACCGAAAAATTCCGTATGTAAACATGCGAAATTATTGTCTGTTTTTCACGAAAATTGCGTGTCCCATCACCAACACGTTTGCGCCTGCCTGCTTCAGCATTTCCACGTTATCCTCGTTGACGCCGCCATCCACCTGCAAGTCCAGCTCGGGCGCCCACTCGCGGATTTGCCGCACACTGTCAACGGCACAGCCCAACAGAGGTTGCCCGCCAAAGCCCGGCTCAACCGTCATTTGCAGCACCATATCCAGCTTGTTAAGCCATTTCTTGATTTGACGGACGGCGGTATGCGGCTTCAATGCCAGCCCCGCGCTAATCCCGCATGTGCGGATTAATTCAAGCGTTTCCTCAATATCACTGTGCGATTCAATGTGGAACGTGATGATATCCGCGCCCGCCTCGGCAAACGGCTTGATGAATTTGTGCGGGTGGCTCAGCATTAAATGCACGTCCAGCGGGATTTTGGTGATTTTGCGAATCGCCGCGACGACGGGTACGCCAAAGCTTATGTTGGGCACAAAATGCCCGTCCATCACGTCAATGTGCAGCATATCGGGATTGAGTTTTTCCGCAACCCACTCAATTTCACTCTGAAGATTTGCGCAATCTGCCGCCAGCAACGACGGCGCCAATTTTATTTTCACGTTTTTGCGCCTCCTTTAAGCTGTAAATAGCTTCTATATCGTGTTTTAGAAATTTTGCCCTTTTCCACCAACTTCAAAACGCCGCAATTTAATGAGTTTTCCGTATGCCGGCAGTCGGAAAATTCGCAGGGCGCCGCCTTTTCAAATTCAGGGAAATAATCACTCAGGTCACCCTCCGCGTCGGCAAGAATCTTGTCGAAGTCAAGCATACTAAACCCCGGCGTGTCCGCGACATAGCTGTTCGGTGCGATTTTAATCAGCTCCGTGTGCCGCGTGGTGTGGCGTCCGCGGTTTATCTTGCTCACGTCGCCCGTACTCACGCTCACTCCCAGCGCGTTCAGCAAGCTACTCTTGCCCACCCCCGAATTACCCGCGAAAGCCGTCGTTTTCCCCTTGAGCGCCGCCTTCAATCTGCAAATCCCGCGCTTTTTATCCGCGCAGGTCTTTAATACGCGAAACCCCGTGTGCTTGTACGCGTCCGTGATGCCGTTGCCGCTGCCGAGGTCCGTCTTATTCGCGATTATCACGACCTCAATGCCCTTTTCGAGCGCGGCGACGGTGAGCTTGTCGGTCAGCAGAAAATCGGGGTCAGGGCGGCAAACGGACAAAACTATCGCCAGCTGGTCAATATTCGCCAGCAAAGGACGGGCGAGTTCATTTTTCCGCGGTAAAATGGCTTCAATTGTCTGGTTCGCGGTGGAAATATCCACAATATCGCCGATTACAGGCTTAATTTGCTTGTTGCGGAACTTCCCCCGCGCGCGGCACTCCACAATGCTGTCACCGGCGTCGACATAGTAAAACCCGCCCACGCCCTTGATAATGCGCCCTTTCATGTTATCACCCTGAACAAATTCACAAAAATAAATACAAGCGGCGCGGTGAAAAGCAAGCTGTCGCAACGGTCTAAAATGCCGCCGTGACCGGGCAGAATATTGCCGAAATCCTTTATATTTTGACGGCGTTTGATGAATGAGGCAGTTAAGTCGCCCAATTGGCTGAAAATAGCGCACAGCACGCCGAGAATCATCAAATTAACGAAATTCACCTTCAATAAAAAGTTGTTCTCCAAAATCATACCGAAAATCCAAAACGCGATTATAGTGCATATTCCCCCGCCAATCGCGCCTTCCCACGTCTTTTTTGGGCTTATTTTCTCGCAAAGCTTGTGCCGCCCAAAGAAAATGCCGAAAATATACGCAAATGTGTCGGTCACGAACGCGCCGATAAACGCCGCCCAAATTAGGAAATTGCCGTTTTCTTCAATGCGTATAAACGAAATGCAGGAAAACAGCGCAAAAATTATCACGGAAAGAATGATGGAATAAAGCACGTTTTGCTTCCCGAACGCGTAGAAAATTTCCACGGCGGAAAGTACGCTGAGCAAAATCACGGCGGCGTTAAGTCCCCAAGACGGCAAAATCACGGCTATAATCAAAAAGCCAAGCGCGGCAAAGCCGAAAATGACCCGCAGGGAAAGGTTACTCCGCATTCAATCCACCCTTTCTTCTATCTCTCTTATTATAAGCTTTAATCGCCTTTTTCAGCAGTCGCTTGTTAAATTCGGGGAACTTCTTTTTCGTCACCCAAAATTCGCTGTACGCCCCCTGCCATAGCAGAAAATTAGACAGGCGCAACTCGCCCGACGTGCGGATAATAAGGTCCACATCGCGGTTTTCATCTCCGTACAGGAACTGTGAAAAAAGCCGCTCATCGACGTCCGCGGGAGCAAGCTCGCCATCCACCGCCGCCTGCGCAATATTCCGCGCCGCCCGCGCTATTTCCGCCCGCCCGCCATAATTGAGCGCAACATATACTATTAATCTATTATTATGCGCCGTAGCCCCCGAAACGTGCGAAATCTCCGCCTGAATCGACGCAGGCAGCGCCGTAATATCGCCCATCGGTTCAATGCGTATATCCCGCCCCTTAAGCTCGTCCTTGTAATTGCGCAGAAATTTAAGAAGCAGCCGCATAATTTGCGCAACTTCTTCTTTGGGACGCTTCCGATTCTCCGTGGAAAACGCGTATAAAGTGAGCGTTTTTACGCCCAGCTCATAGCAAGCCGTCACAGTTCTGCGCAGCGCCTTCACACCAATGCCGTGTCCCGCCGAACGGGGCAACCCTCGCATCCGCGCGTATCTGCCGTTTCCGTCCATAATAATGCCGATATGATTGGGAATATTCATACTTCTAATATTTCCTTTTCCTTTTTATTTGTTATTTCTTCTATCTCTCTGATTTTTTTGCTCGTGAGGGTTTCCAGCTCTTTCTCCATGAATTTAGCGTCATCTTCGGTAATTTCCTTTGCCTTCAGCTGCGCCTTGCATGCGTCCATACCGTCGCGGCGCATGGAACGAATCGACACCTTCGCCTCCTCCGCCCGCTTGTGGACGTCCTTCACTATTTCACGGCGTCGCTCCTCCGTCAAAGGCGGAAATGCCAAGCGCAAAATCTTACCGTCGTTATTCGGGTTAAGCCCAATATCCGCCTTTAAAATAGCCTTTTCCAGCTCGCCCAATGTAGACACATCGTAAGGCGAAACAGTCAGCATACGGGGCTCCGGCGCGGATACGGTCGCCACCTGTGTAATCGGCGTGGAAGTGCCGTAATAATCAATCATAACCTTATCAAGCACGGACGGGTTAGCTCTGCCCGCGCGCATAGCGGCTAAATCCGCCGTGAACGCCTGCAAAGACCTTTCCATTTTTTGTTCCATCAAATCACCCCTCATTAAAAACATTCTACCACTTACAGCTAATAATGTCAAGATAAAAATATAGATACAAATTTACAAATCTTCCGAAATCAGAACGCCGTAATGTTACAATTATGTTACAGAAATATTAAGTTTATGTTACAAAACGATTAAATTTATGTTACATTTATTTTTTTTAATAAAAATTATAGCATAATTATAGAAGAATATGGAAATATAAAAAATTTTTACATAGGAAGAAAAAAATTCCTAAAAAAATTTGCAACTTGACAAAAAAATATTTTTTTGAAATTAAAAAATTTTTAGGACTTGATTTTATGTTGAAAAAATTATTAACAATTTTAATTTGCTTCATATTAAGCTTATCGTGTATATCAATAAGTCCCAATATTCCCCGCCGATATTTAAGTAATGAGTCTGTTGTATTTGCGGACTATTACCGTGAAGTTGGATATATATTTGTAACAACTGCATCAATGCCAGAAATACATGCCTCCGGGTATATAGAAATATCTGGTTCGGTGTCTGGATATTCAGCCGAGAGTTGGGAATCAGTAACTTTAGTTTCAGATATACATAGATGGAGCTATTTTTACTATGATCCAGCTGGTTCAAATAATTCAACCTCTGGAATATACTATACATCTGTTGAAGGGAAATCCGGTATTTATGTAATGTATTATGGTATAAGTTCTGAAGGGCGTTTTCTTTCGATGTTTGCGCCTACGTCGCGGTCGACATCAGGCTATGGTTTTTTGGGAACAAGAGATTTTGGTGGGAGCATTGTTTATATATACACGTCATATGAGGCACCATCGCCGAGTCCGACAGTGGGAACGCCGGGGAATATATCGTATTCGAGCTTGCAATGGGGTAGTACGCTGACTGCGCCGAGCAATCCAACTGGCGGAACCCGCACACGGTGGGAGTATGC
>JAISFC010000021.1 GCA_031263785.1 Clostridiales bacterium
CCGAATCTAAGCAAAATTGACGCGGGAATTAGAGTTGAGATGTACGAGGTTGACAACGCCGGTGAAGTTATCAAGCAAGTCGGAAGCGTGGCATATACGCAAGAAATGAACATGACGGCGGCAATCGGCGACCCTTCTTCCAATCTGTACAATTACACGCTAAATATTCCGAGAACAGTAGCGAATGACCTGAAAATCAGCGACCCCACCGGCTCCAGTCCGAAATACATGCTTCGATTCTCGCGATTCGGCGACAACGGCGGAAGTGTGGTCGGGACGGTCCGCGAGGAAAGCTACCTCTGGGCGGACATCTACCTCGATGGAACAGCGGTAAATACAGGGACAATCGACGAAGCCATCCCGATGACCGTCGGCGGCACGGCGTACTTATATGCGGGTGCATTCTACTTGCCCACCGCGGACAAGTTCGCTATAACAGCGTCGGATTTGAACACCATAAAAGGTCAGGTCGGCAACGCGGACATCGCTGGCGTCACCACAATTTACAATATCAATGAGTATCTCGGCGTCGACGCGGCGGATTACACAACGGTATTACGCTATGTCGGTCAGCAAAGACTTCAAACGCTTCCGTTGGCGGTTACTAACTAAAACAACGAATTAATCATAAAAAACAAACGGCGTGGGCGTTGAACTGCGTCGTTTTAGTTTTATTTAGCAGAAAAAATGATTAATTATTAAAACTCTGACCATGATATAGATAAAGATTTAAACCGAAAAGAGGGGTTGCAAATGGAAATCAGACAGGCTGACAGCAGGCATCCGGACTTTTTAATGCTCAAAGAGAAGCTGGAGGATTTTCTGGACGGCGAATATAAAAATTATGACACTCCGAGGCGGGAATACCGCAAGGGCGACGAGGATATAGACCTGACTGCCGTTTACATCGCGTATGACAACGACGCGCCCATCGCTATAAGCGGTTTTAAAATGAAAGACCCGACGACCGCCGAGCTGAAAAAGGTGTTTGTCCTGCCCGAGCGCACGGGCGGAGGGATAGCTACGAATTTGGTTTCGCTGGTTGAAAACGCCGCAAAATCTGCGGGTGCGGAGAGCATTGTTTTAAAAACCGGCAAGCCCCTTCGCAGCGCGATAAGCTTATACCTGCGCCTTGGCTACGAGTTCACCCCCGGCTACCCACCCTATCAAAACGACGAAACTGCCATTTGTATGAAAAAATCGTTAGAATGATATTGGACTGCGTAATTAAAAGCAACGTATTTTGCTGAATATTTTAACGAGTAGGCGGTTTGCCGTTACCCTGCGCCTGACCGTCTTTGCCTTGCTTCTTTAAAACTTCTAAAATTGCCAACGGCGAAAAGGCTTGTGGACCGGCGTCAATTTTCAGAATAGGCGTAGCTTCCAATTCTTCAAATTTCTTTCCGTCATTTTTAATGTTTTCTAACGATATAACCTTATCTAAGGTTGGATCCTGCAAATATTCACTTAATGGGATTGCCGCGCTAATTGCAGGAATAATTCCTTTTTGTACACCAAGCATATCCGCATACATAATATCTTTGGTAATATCTGCAACAAGCACCTGCCCGTTATCGTTATAGGCAACGCACCAATGAATATTTCCTTCGCGGGATTGAGTTATCAAAAATTTATTTTCTATTCCTAAATTGTTTAATTCCTCGTTCAATCGCATCGAAAAAGTGGTGCAAACTCCTCTTTTATCTTTATGCGTTCTTTCTATGTCTTTCAGTCTCATTTCGTAGGCGCTTAATCCTTGCTGTTTGTCTTGCGTTTTTTGTGCGCCAGCATATTCTTCATCATAGGTTAACTCGTTTGCCAATTTCGTGTATATAGCAATAAAAGCCGCTTTTTTATCCGAAGTTATAGGATTTTTATCGTTAAACAAACTTGCGGGTTGACTCTTGACGGATGCCCATATAGGTCCTATTGAGGATGCCATGAATAAATGTTTTGCCTTCACTTCCATCAAATTAGTTATTTGCGCCATAACCTCATTATTGTCCTTGTATTTTTCAAGGGCGGCTTCAGCATTTATCCTTTCTGTATTTCCATTAGTTTCAATGTGTAGGTCTTTATCGCTTAACCAATAGACAGTTGTTTTATTAGACATAATAATTACACTCCCTAATTATATAATACCACTTCTCAACTCTATAGTCAATATTAAAAGAAGGCAGTTATGTTAAGATTGTGTAAAGACGGAATAAAAAGCTTCCAAAACATAAATTAGGCGCAATTTAACGTACTTTTCATCACTTTCTAAAATTAAAAAATAATTTTCGTATGTTCGGCGGTCTCAAGCCACGGCGTTCTAAGTTTTATAACAATTCTATGTTGAGACCTCGAATGTGGAAAAGAGAAACTTGAAATTACTCCAAAAGCATCATTTTTGAAAATTAAAAGCGTTTGAAAGACGCAGAAAAATTCCGTTTATTGATAGCATTACAAAATTAGAACGCTGTGAACATTTGCGGATTTTGGAGATATCGTCACCAAAGTGTTGACAACAAAGATAAAATGTGTTAAAATGGGTAAAAAGGAAGGTGGGAAGGCAATGGAACCGAAATACAATCCTAAAGAGATTGAAGGCAAAATTTACGAATATTGGCAGAGTGAGGGTTGTTTTGTCGTCGCACCGAGCAAGGATAAAAAGGCGTTTGCGATATCCATGCCGCCGCCGAATGTGACGGGGCAGCTGCACATGGGTCACGCGCTGGACCAGACGCTGCAGGATGTTTTAATCCGCGCGAAACGCATGCAGGGGTACGCGGCTTTGTGGCTCCCCGGCACGGACCACGCGGGCATTGCCACGCAAATTAAGGTCGAAGAGAGCCTGAGCGAGCAGGGTATTACCCGTCAGGATTTGGGGCGCGATAAGTTTCTGGATAAGGTATGGGAGTGGAAGGAGCAGTACGGCGGGCGGATTATGGAGCAGATAAAGCGGCTGGGCGCGTCTTGCGACTGGAGTCGGCTGCGTTTTACCATGGATGAGGGCTACGCGCGGGCGGTGCGCGGAGTTTTTGTGGATTTGTACGAACAGGGGCTGATTTACAGGGGGAATCGCATTATAAATTGGTGCCCAAAGTGCACGACCGCGCTTTCGGACACGGAGGTTGAGCACACCGAGAAAAACGGGAGCTTTTGGCACATACGCTACCCGCTGGAAGGCGGCGGCGGGTACATTACCGTTGCGACCACGCGCCCCGAAACGATGTTGGGCGATACGGCGGTGGTGGTTAATCCGTCGGACAAGAGGTACAAGAGGCTTATAGGGCGGAATGTGATTATACCGCTGGTGGAGCGCAAAATACCGATAATTGCCGACGAGCACGCGGACGAGACGGTGGGTACGGGTGCGGTTAAGATTACGCCTGCGCACGACCCGGACGATTTTGAGGTGGGATTGAGGCATAAACTCGAGCAGATTTGCGTCATGGACGAGCGCGGGGTGATTAACGAGCATGGCGGGAAATATCGTGGCATGGACCGATACGAGGCGCGTAAAGCGATTATTCAGGATTTGGAGGCGGGCGACTTTTTGGTGGAGACGGAGCCGCACGTCCACAATGTGGGCGAGTGCTACCGGTGCGGCACGACGGTTGAGCCGATGGTATCCAAGCAGTGGTTTGTGAGCATGAAGCCGCTTGCGAAGGAGGCTATGGACGTCGTAAAAAGCGGTGAGATAGAGTTCGTCCCCGCGAGATTCGCCAAAACATATTTAAATTGGATGGAAAACGTCCACGACTGGTGCATATCGCGCCAGCTGTGGTGGGGGCATCGGATTCCCGCGTTTTATTGCGACGAATGCGACGAGGTGTTGGTTACGCGGGAAGACATAACGGAGTGCCCGAAGTGCGGAGCCAAGGTGGTGCAGGATGAGGACGTGCTGGATACGTGGTTCTCTTCCGCCCTGTGGCCCTTCGCGACGTTGGGATACCCCGAAAACACGCCTGATTTGGATTATTTTTACCCTAACGACGTTTTGATTACGGGCTATGATATAATTTTCTTTTGGGTTGCGCGGATGATTTTTTCGGGGCTGCATCACACCAAGAAAAAGCCCTTCTCAAAGGTGCTTATTCACGGGATTGTGCGCGACGGAGCTGGGCAGAAGATGAGTAAGTCGCTGGGCAACGGCATCGACCCCATCGATATAATTGATGAATATGGAGCCGACGCGCTGCGCGTGCAGCTGATTTCGGGCAACGCGCCCGGGAATGATATGCGTTTTTATACGTCGCAGACGGAGGCGTTCCGCAATTTTGCGAATAAGCTGTGGAATGCGTCGCGGTTTGTGCTGATGAATATGGAGAAAACGGAGGCGGAAGGCGGCGGGAAGCTTAGCGGGGATAAATTGGAGCTTGAGGATAAGTGGATTCTCACGTTAGTGAATGCGCTGGCGCGCGAGGTGAACGAGAATATAGAAAAGTTCGAGCTCGGCATTGCGTTCAGCAAGATTTATGATTTTATTTGGGACGAATTTTGCGATTGGTACATTGAGATGGTCAAGCCGCGTATTTTGCAGGGTGAAACGGGCGTGTTCGCCGTGCTGACCGACGTGCTTACGAGTACGATTAAGCTGTTGCATCCGTTTATGCCGTTTATCACCGAAGAAATTTATCAAAACGTGTGCGTGGGCGATGGTGATAAGGGGAAAAAGGGCGCGTACGGGGGCAGTTCGATATCGGTTGCCGAGTTCCCGGTGTATAGGGCGGATTGGGATTTTTCCGCCGAGGCGGAGCGGATTGAAGCGGCGAAGACGGCGATTCGCGCCATAAGAAACATGCGGGCGGAGATGAATGTGCCGCCGAGCAAACGCGCGAAGGTGATAGTGGTGACGGACGAAAAGGACGTATTTAAGCGGAGTTTTTTTGAGAAACTGGCGTATGCCGAGAGTGTGGAGTTCGGCAAATCCGCGCCGGACGAGGCGGAGAGGTATGCGGGGATTACCTGCCCTATCGCGCAGATTTTCGTGGCGCGGGACGATTTGGCGGACAAGGCGAAGGAGCGGGAGCGGCTTGTCAAGGAGCGGGCGTTTCTGCTAAGTGAGATTGAGATGTTCGAAAGCAAGCTGAGCAACGTGGTATTTATGAAGAAGGCGCCGCCGAAGGTAATAGAGGAGCAGCGCACAAAATTGGCAAACTGCCGCAATATGCTTGTGAAAGTTGAGGAGCAGCTGCTTGCGGCGGCAATGTGGGGGATAGAGGCATAAAAGGGGCGGAACGGGCAAAATTTGAATATGCCGCGGTGCTGGAGGCGGTGCGTGGATTGGAAAAATTTGGCTCCAGACCGGGGCTGGATAATATCCGCGCGATATGCACCGCGCTTGGGAACCCGCAGGAGGATTTGCGGTTTATTCACGTTGCGGGGACCAACGGAAAAGGCTCGACGACGCAGTTTATAAGCAGTATTTTGAGCGCCGCGGGGTACAAAACGGGGGTGTATTCTTCGCCGAGTATACGCAGTTATCGCGAGCGAATTCAGGTTGACGGCGAAAATATACCGCGCGAGGCGTTTGCTAAGCTGGGCGGGCTGATTTTGGAGGAGCCGCAAATTGCCGTTACCGAGTTTGAGCTGACCACCGCTATGTCGTTCCTGCATTTTAAGCGGGAAAATTGCGATTATGTCGTGATGGAGACGGGGCTGGGCGGCAAGGAGGATGCGACCAACGTTATACCGCCGCCCGAGGTCGCGGCGTTGACTCCGATTTCTATCGACCACACGCGTGTTTTAGGCAGCACGATTGGGGAAATAACGGCGCAAAAATGCGGGATTGTCAAGGACGGGTGCAGGACGGTGAGCAGCGCGCAAACGCCCGAGGTGAGGGAAATTATTACGAAGCTGGTGCAGGACGTTGTGTTCGCGCCGACGGTCGAAATTTTGGAAATGAAGCAGGAAGGGACGCGCTTTAAAATGGGCGGGGAGACTTATGAAATCCGTCTTTTGGGGGCGCATCAGGCGGAAAACGCGGCGACGGCAATTACTGCGGCAGGATGCCTGAATGACGCGAGGCTGACGCGGGATGTTATTAAAGCGGGCGTGAAAAAGGCGAATATTCCTTACCGTTTTGAGGTGACGAGGGATAAGACTTTGGGCAGAGGGAAGCTGCTGCTGCGCGACGGAGCCCATAATCCCGCGGGAATCACGGCGCTTGCGCGGGCGATACGCGATTACTTCCCGAACCGCAAAATTGCCGTAGTAATGGGGTGCCTTGCGGACAAGGACTATGCGTCGTGCGTAAAAATCCTTGCCCCGCTGACAAAAAGCTTTATTGCCGTCACGCCCGATTCGCCGCGCGCCCTTGATGCGCGTAAGCTTGCGTCTATTGCCGCGGAATTCTGCGAAGAAACCGATGTCGCGCCCAGCGTGGATGCGGCAATAAAAAAAGCGGCATACGGGGCGGATATCATCCTCGTATGCGGCTCTTTTACAATGTTTATTTGATTTAAGGAGGTTTATGCCGAATTATTGCATCGACATATACACCTCATACAGCATTTTTGCAGCTTCACAACGTTTAATTTTCCCCATCGGACGCATATAATCCCAATCGTCGCCTGTAATCACGCCGGTGCGATGCAGCATATTCACAGCCGGTAGCGCCCAGTCCGCGATTGTACTTGCGTCGGAGAAGGGGCGGGCGGATTTGTCCTCGAGGCGGATGTTTTTGGCATCCACAAACCTCTTGACAACCAACGCCGCTTCCTGACGGGTTATTTCCATTTCGGGCGAGAACCGTCCGTCCTCATACCCCTGAACCATCGCCTTTTGGTCTGCCCACATCACGGACGGAGCGAACCAATCAGCCGGGTGCACGTCGTAATAGTATTGCTCTATGTCGGCGACATCCAGCGTGCCGATAAGAGAAATTTCGTCGCCGCTAATCTGAGCCATCAATTTAGTGAATTCCGCGCGGGTTATAGATTTTTCCGGCATAAATTGATTCACGCCTTCGTCCAGCGGATAGCCGTTCAATATGCCCGCGTTCAGCAGCACGGTTATCTGATATTCAGCCCAGTGACCGCTGATATCAATCAATTCAGGGTACATCGGGTCCAGCGGAGGTATGGGGCTGGATGTTGGCTTCTTGCCGCCGCCACCACCGCCGCCGCCGCCACCACCTGTCGGAGGCACATAGGGAGCGTATGGATTTTTGCCGTCTTTCAGCTCATCTCTGTCGGGTATGCCGTTTTTATTGGTATCCAGCTCCTCGTCAGGGAAATCATTTTCGTCAAACGGGTCGGTACCCATAATTATCTCAATCCAGTCGGGCCAATCATCCTCGTCGGAATCAAGGAATCTATCCGGGAAATCATTCGGGTCAAGCGGGTCCGTACCCACAATTATCTCGATCCAATCGGGCCAAGCCCAATTGGGCAAATCGTCCCCGTCGGTATTTGTTACGAAGTCCGGCATATCATCGGGGTCAAGCGGGTCGGTGTCGAGCATCAATTCTATCCTGTCCGGAACCAAATCGTCGTCGGTGTCGTCGTTCAAATCGGGGTAATCCTCCGCGTCTTCGGGGTCGGTATCCTTATAAATCTCCCACCAATCGGGGACTTTATCGTCGTCCGAGTCCAGCTTGAGGTCAGGCTTATCATTCGGGTCGAGCGGGTCGGAACCCATCTCTAACTCGACTTTATCGGGGACTTTATCGCCGTCGGTGTCTTCGGTTGTATCAGGGTAATCCTCCTCGTCGTTGGGGTCGGTATCCTTATAAATCTCCCACCAATCAGGGACTTTATCGTCGTCCGAATCCAGCTTGAGGTCCGGAATATCCTCGGCATCAAGCGGGTCGGAACCCATCTCCAACTCAACTTTATCGGGAATGCGGTCGCCGTCGGTGTCCTCGAGTGTATCGGGGAAATCGTTCGCGTCGTTAGGGTCGGTATCCTTATAAATCTCCCACCAATCAGGGACTTTATCGTTGTCCGAATCCAGCCTGAGGTCAGGAATATCAAGGGGGTCAAGCGGGTCGGAACCCATCTTCAGCTCGACCTTATCGGGGATTTTATCGCCGTCGGTGTCCTCGTTGAGGTCGGGGAAATCATCCTCGTTTTCCGGGTCCGTGCCCTTGTAAAATTCCCACCAATCAGGGACATCGTCGCCGTCGGTGTCTTGGTCAAGCGGCGGGTGACTGTTCTCGTCCAGCGGATTGGTGCCATGCTCAAACTCCCACTCGTTGGGGAAATGGTCGCCGTCCGCGTCCCCGTTCGGGTCAGATAGCGACGAGGGGAGAGTGATAACGAATTCTACCCGCTTGTTCACCGCCGTATAGTTAGTGGATTGCGCCAAGTTGGCGATAACGGCGTGGCTCCCCGCTTTGGACGGCGGAACGGAAGACATTTCAACCTTACTGTTGTCGTACGAGCCATGCACCTCATAGGTGAAGACGGGCAGATTGCCGCTGTCGGTGGTAATAGACGTAATGTTAGGCGTGGAAATAGGAGCGCCGTCGTATAGCTTCGATAACGGAACAGTGAACTCCAAAACGCCCGTAGCGCGAGCAATAGAGAAAGTTAGCTCGTTACTTATACTTGCATAGTTGGCGGATTCCTGCAAAACTCCTCGTACATAATACCTCCCGGCATTAACCGGCAAGATACTTACCCAGTTAGATTGCGGGTTGTCGCGGTCTTTGTACAGGAAATACGGGTCGTTTCCCGGGTCCGTTATTAAAACACTGATGTCAGGCGGGTTAATAGGAGTGCCGTCGTACACCTTGTCTTTTTGCATGCTGAAAGTCAAAGTAGGCGTCACTTTTTCGCCGAATGTCACGGAAATACCACTGAATGTGATAACCAAGACACAGGCGAGGATTGCTGCAGTAATTTTTCTTTTCATACTAATCACCTCATTGTAAAAGGGTATAATTTCACCACTATATATAGTTTAACACCTTCTAAAAGGAATTGCAATACCTAAACTACCAAGTTATGTTAAGATTGTGTAAAGAAAAAAATAAAGTTTTTTTGGAAAAAGATTAAAAATTTGCGTAAAAAAAAGACCTTCCCCCTATAAATCAGCTGTTATAGGGGTGAAAGCTATATTAATGAATATTTTTCAACACGAAAAATGGAGCATAGCAATAAATGACCCAATTCGGCAAAATCGACCGGAATTACGCGGATTGTGTGCCGGAAGGGAACGCGGGAATCTTCTTGCCGCCCCAATACACAGCTACATTGCCGGACACGGATTGCCGCACGCGCTCAACTATGTCACGAGTGCATTCCTCGTGCAGATACACCTCGCGAAGGTTATCACACGCGCCGACGCAGTCATGCCCCCAATGCTTGAATGTGGAGGGCAGGGCTATTCTTGTGAGGTCGACGTTGCCGAAAAGCGCCTTTTCCTCCAGCGTTTCAAAGCCTTCGGGCGGCTCAAAGCATGTGAGCCCCGCCATAGCCAGCTCGGCATATCCCACAATCTTTCCAAAATCAGAGGTTCTTTCCATATATATACACTCCTTTACGGTATACAGCTTAATTTGCGCCCCGCCCGCTACTTGGACGCAAGAAAATCATTGCGGACAATCGCCTCGGCGTACTCGTTTAGATATCCGAAGAATAAGTCGGGATTATCGACGATTTCGCCCAGGTCAAAGATGTTGATTTGGGATATGTTGTTAGCCTGCAGCACGATATAATAGCGTCCCTGATACTTAAATAAGTGACTTTGACCGTGATAAATGGGCAAAAGATGCTTGCAGGCGCTTGTCACGTCGTTGATGTCGGTGAGTTCCAGAATTATCGTTTTGGGCTTCGTACTGCGCTCGCTGATTATTGACGACGTCGACGGCTGCATTGGACCCGCAGTGTCTTCAATAACCGTGAGCAGAACCTTCAATCCCGCTTTATCCGGGACTGCTTCAATAACTACATTTGCGCCGTCACAAATAAAGTCACACTCAAGCCTTGCCTGCATTATGACATCGTTGAACAGCATTTGAGCCTCGGGCGAATTGTAGGTGAGCGTTTCGGGTTCAATTTCCCATTCCTGCATGTCGTCCCTTGAGATTAAGACCTGCAGTTTTTTCGGGGATAATTTTTCAATTGTCATTGGCGCCACTCCTTATATTTTTTTACTTACTAATCTTTATATGATAAGCATATCAGAGAAATTGACGCTTGTGGGACTTGTAACAAAACTGTAAACAAATTGTAATCAAATTGTAAAGAAAGTTACGGCGATTTTTATTTAAAATAATTAAGAAAAAAGCGATAAAGAGGGAAGAAAAAGGGTGCGGGACGAAAATTACGTTGAAAAAATTGAAATATTTCATTAAAAAAATTAAATTGAAATTTAAAATAATTCTGCGTTTGCCATAAGTGCGCAAAAAAATAAAACCCGTACAAATAAATAAGCCTCAAAAGCACATTTACATAACGCTTTTAAAGCCATGTTTTTATATTGATTCACTTGAGGAAATCCGCAAAGGTCTCTTATTTTGCCTCTATTTTTGGCTCTTTAACAATCTGCGAAGGACTTTTCCCTTCAATGGACTGCTGTAAAGGTCCGCGGGGATCTAAATCAGGCGTTTTTGCGGAATTGTAGACCTCCTTACCGTCCCTTCCTACAATCCTAATTTGCTCAAACTCACCCGATTTACGTAATTCGCCAATGCTTTCAGGAAGGGTAACAACTACTGAATTAAAATATTCAATGCCCACCGCTCGAGGGAATGTTCTTGATTCTCCCATGGTAGCTATTTCTGCGTCTCTCTTTTTAGTTTCCTTAATAAATCTTTTTTGTGTTTCATCCCAAGCAGTATTTTGGTCTGTCGCGATGATTTCAACCCTAGCGGAGGCATACCCCTTTTTCTTAAAAATCCTTGCCATCCTAATAGCGTATCGAGGATTGCGAAGTGTTCCGTCTATAATCACATTATACCCTGCTTCTCTAAGCTTTTTTAGCAAACCTCTTGACACCCGGCGGGCAAATTTGTTTGTTTTGATTGAATAATAACTCGGCTCTTCGGCTTTCACCTCCGGCAGTTCTCCAATTTCAAATATATCGTTTGCTTTTGGATGGTATTTTCGATATTGATCAATATCGACCTCAATAATACTATTATGTTCCCTCTTTATATTTTCAACGGCACGGCTTTTTCCCGCCCCCGGTAATCCTCCCATAAAAATAACAATACGAGGTTGTACAGCAGTATCTTTCCCCTTCGTCAACTTCCTAAAGTTATCTTCAATTGTGATTTTAATATCCTCGGCAGTAAACAAATCCGTATAATCATTGAATTTCTCGTTCATATTTTCCACTCTCCCTTGATGGGAAAATTTGCATGGGAATTTTTATCTTGACAGTCCCTTCCCAAGGGTTTGTAATTCTTTTTTATAAATGTCATGCGCCTCTTTTGCATATACAATTAGTTGCTTATTCATTGCCTCCACTTCTTCAATCGTTTTGCATTTAAAAGCCAGATCTTCCATAGGATGAATTTTTTCCGCCCATAATTGCAGTATCGGATGACTTTCATCACCCGGTCTGCCCAACGCTCTAACATAGATGAAACAGTCAGAACCGGACGATACTATACTATCACGAAGAAAATCCTTTTCAAAATCCAGATCGACATCAATAACATTTTCCATTTTTTTGCTCCTTTCAAGCTTTTTCTTATTAGAGGAAATCCACGCCAAAAGTCCCTTTACAGTTTCTCTGACGCCGTTTCCAACCATTCCTACATCCAATGTACCCATATTATCACATCCTCGCTAAAAAGTCAAGTGAAAATATACATATTAGGCTGAAGACTTCGTCTTCAACCTCACAAGGGGCACCTAGGTTCCCCTTGTGATATCCCCTCCGCGCGTCGCAATGGACTATGTTTCGTTCGTTTGTGCGCTGAAAACCGCGCACAAACTCCTACACTTCGTCATTGCTCCTTCTCCGCAAAAGGTC
>JAISFC010000052.1 GCA_031263785.1 Clostridiales bacterium
CCGTGAATCCTCTGCAACTTTGGAACGCACAAACGCCTATGCTCGTAACACCAGACGGGATTGTTAAATCTCCCGTCAATCCGCTACAACCGGAAAACGTAAAATCGCCTATGCTCGTCACGCCTGCAGGGATTGTCAATGTTCCCGTTAATTTGCTGCAATTGTAAAACGCAGTATTCCCTATACTAGTCACACCCGCTGGGATCGTTAATGCTCCCGTCAACCCGCTGCAACCGTAAACAGCATATGCGCCTATGCTCGTTACACTGGTCGGTATGGTCAATGCTCCCGTCAACCCGCTGCAATTGTAAAACGTAGATTGCCCTATACTAGTCACACCTGCCGGAATCGTTAATGCTCCCGTTAACTTACTGCAATCGCGAAACGCATATGCACCTATACTCATCACACTGGCGGGTATCGTTAAGCCTCCCGTTAACTCACTGCAATTGTAAAATGCATATGCGCCTATGCTCGTCACGCCCGCTGGGATTGTTAATGTTCCTGTAAATCCGCTGCACTCAGAAAACGCAGATTGCCCTATACTAGTCACACCTGCCGGAATCGTCAACGCTCCCGTTAATCTGCTGCAACCGTAAAACGTATAATCTTCTATGCTAGTCACACCTATAGGGATCGTTAGCGCTCCCGTCAATCCACTACATCTGTAAAACGCATATGCGCCTATGCTCGTTGCACCCGACGGGATCGTTAAACTTCCTGTCAAACCGCTACAGTCACGAAACGCCCGCTCGCCTATGCTCGTCACACCCGCAGGGATCGTTAATGCTCCTGCCAACCCGCTGCAGCTGGAAAACGTATAATCTTCTATGCTCGTCACTCCTGACGGAATCGTTAATGCTCCTGTAAATCCACTGCAATTGTAAAACGCACCTCTGCCTATACTAATCACGCCCGCAGGGATTGTTAATGCTCCTGTCAAGCCGCTACATTCGTAAAACGTATAATCTTCTATGCTCGTCACGCCCGACGGAATCGTTAATGTTCCCGTCAAACCGCTACAACGCTCAAACGCACCGGCACCTATACTCGTTACGCTCGCAGGGATCGTTAAACTTCCCGTTAATCCGCTGCATCCGTAAAATGCAACACGGCTTATGCTCGTTACACCGACGGGGATCGTTAAGTCCCCCGTCAATTTGCTACATCGGTCAAACGCCCGCTCGCCTATATCCGTCACGCTTGACGGTATCGTAAGACTTGTAAATATCGCGGTTTTCTTCCCTGGACATTGTATTAATGTGGTCAATGCTTTGTTGTATAATATACCGTCAATAGAGGCGTAATTGGCATTACCGGAGTTTACATTTATAGCCGTTGAACCAGTTGCAGCAAACGCCACACGACCTATGCTCGTCACGTTTGCAGATATCGTTATTTCTCCCGTCAAGTTTTCGCAATGCCAAAATGCATATTCGCCTATGCCCGTCACACTCGAAGGTATATTGAGGCTTGAAAATACCGCAGTTTTCCCCTCGGGATAGTTCCTTAACGTGGTCAATGCTTTATTGTATAATATGCCGTCAACAGAAGCAAAATTGGCATTGCTGGCATTTACGTTTATTGCAGTAAACTTGGTTCCGGCAAACGTACCATTGCCTATACTCGTCACGTTTGCAGATATCGTTATTTCTCCCGTTAATCCGCTGCAAGCCCAAAACGCATAATTACTTATACTTGTCACACCGGAACTGATTGTAACGCTCGTTATGGAATCCACGAGTGACCTCCACGGCACTAAATCACTGCTAAAATAATTTGTCATGTCACCGGTGCCAGATATGGTTAGATTGCCGGTTGCACCTGTAAAGGTCCATGTGAGGCTAGTCCCGCATGTGCCGTTCGCGTCTTCAGCAGCATAAGTTGGCTCTACATTAAAAAATACTCCTCCGGGAAAAGAAGAAGTAAATAAAATAATAGCAACTATTAAGCTCAATAATTTTTTTGCAAATGAAAATCCCGGGTAATTAGTTAAATTAAAAAATGATTTAGAGGTCCTATCCTCTCTCTCTCTCTCTCTCTCTCTCTCTCTCTCTCTCTCTCTCTCTCTCTCTCTAGAATAATCACGTTTTTTGAGCTTTTGGTCTCTCTGTTCCATGCTACTCACTCCCCCTATTTTTTTGTGATGGAAAAATTTCCATAACTCCCCACACTTATAATAATACCACTTTGCAACCCCATAGTCAACACCAAAATCAGGTTGTTATGTTAAGATTGTGTAAAGACGACACAAAAAAAGCACTCAAAATATAAATTAAGCGCGGTTTTATGCCTTTTTATAGATATTTTTCGCCAAAAATACAATTGTGCCCGTGAAAACCACGGACACAATTGCGATACCATGAAAAAACTACATTCTCACTATAACATAAATATATAAGTTTGTCAAGAAAAATTTTTAGGAAAAAGTGTTCAACCGGAAACCTATAAATAATTCAGCAAAGAACATGATTTTATTATATCACTTGCAACTTTTTATCCTCTCATAACGAACATGCCTAAAATTGTTCTCAAAAGGCTTGCAATTGGATATAATTTATGTTACAATGGAAAATATAAGAGGTGGATTATAATTAAAAAAATACGTCACGCCGTTATTGAATATCGTAAGCTTGTCATGTTATTTTTTGTATTCGTTTTAGGATTTACTCTCGTCGGCGTAATCGCATTTCACAACATAACTCCTGAAGCTACATGGGGGCATATTAATGCTATCGACGATGAATGGCTTAACGTATTTATGCGATGGGACGGCTTGCATTACTCTAATATAGCGGCGCAGGGATACGGCGAATTCAACTCGTTTAATTACGCATTCTTCCCCCTCTATCCCATTCTGATAAATCTGCTTAATCGCCTCACTAATGTGGGATATTTTCAGTCCGCTATATATATATCCCGAGTGGCTTTCTTCATTTTCATAATTATTTTATATAACACGGTGAAGAAACGTCATGACTCAAAACGCGCTCTATACACGGTAATATCCGCCTCACTCTTCCCGGGCGCATTTTTTTATATCGCACCATACACGGAGAGTCTGTTCGTATTGCTCGCGTTGGTGACCTTTTTGTCATGTGAAAAAGAACGCTGGCTATGCGCGTCAATCTGTGTAATGTTCGCATGTAGTCTGAAATTTTTAGGAGTTATTCTTATCCCGATTGTAATCATAGAATACCTCCACAAATATAGACGCATTTATCCGAACTTCCTCTTCTTCCTCCTTATGCCCTTAGGCTTGGGCGGTTACATGTACTTTTTATATCAAGAGACGGGCAACGCGCTATATTTTTCCTTCTGTGAAACAGCATATTCACGTTTTAAAGCCCTTCCTCCCCTTCCATTAATTAAAAGCGTAAAAAACTTGATAACCGCTATAAAATCTCAGGCATATACGGCAGCATCGGATTTCATACTTTTTAAAAATTATCTCATGGAAACTGTGTTCTCAATCACAAACATAATATGTATAATATTCTCCTATAAAAAGATAGAACGGAAATACTTCCTGTACTGTATACTCGCTTTTATAATACCTTTTTCAACCTTTGTGGGGGCGGAAGGGCTGTCGGGTATGATTAGATACTCCCTCGCGCTTTTCCCGCTATTTTTTATGTTCGGCGAATGGTTTGAGACAAGATGGTTTAGATGGACCTATTCATTATTGGGAATCTCTTTAAACATATTTTTGATGAGCTTATATGCAGCTTGGTATTGGGTTGCATAGTGGGGGGCGTTATGTTAAAATCCGGAGCTGAACAATTAGGAATAATCTTAAATGCGCATCAACTGTCACAGTTTGCTCAATATTACGACCTTCTATCGGAGTACAACCGTCGGTTCAATTTAACACGCATAATCCAAAAAAATGACGTAATTATCAAGCATTTTCTCGATAGCCTAACTGCCGCGGCATATATTCCGCAGAATGCTAAGGTAGCAGACGTCGGGACGGGTGCGGGATTCCCGGGAATACCGCTAAAAATTGCACGTCCGGATATTGAACTAACTTTAATAGATTCTCTGAAAAAAAGAGTGGATTTTCTGGAAATCGTATCAGAAGCGCTTTTTTCTTCCTCTATCCGATGTGTACACGCCCGAGCCGAAGATATCGGGAAATTGCCGGAATATCGCGAAGGTTTTGACGTTTCCTTATCGCGCGCAGTTTCCAAAATGAACATAATTGCGGAGTATAGCCTTCCGTTAGTTAAAATCGGCGGATACATGCTCGCTATGAAAGGACGCGATATTGAAGGCGAATTACGCGATTCTCAAGACACAATAACCGCTTTGGGCGGCGAAACCGCTTCTTCTGTTTTGCACACCTTGCCTCACTCAGAAATTACACATTCGGTGATTATTATACATAAAAAAAGAAAAACACCTGCGCGTTTCCCCCGAAATAATAAACACATCGGCAAGCCCATTTAGTCAAATTCTAAATTACAAGCACACACTCCCAGCCCGTGCGCTGTTTTATGCTAATTCACCTCTCGTATGCTAATTGTGCGGGTGTGCTGCGTATGGAACCATTCCTTTTGATTGCGCTTCGCAATGCCTATTATCGCAATGGGTACCCATGTCAGCGAGTACACAATATACCCCATATACCCCAAAACCGTGCGTTTCGTGAACTTTCCTTCAACAAACAGGACAATCGGTCCCCAAGCAAACTGCATGAAAACTATCACGTTCCAGACGTAATTGGGCAGAAATCCCCAAATAACGAGGTCGCTGTCCGGATATGCCACATTTACCCACGCCATTGCCGTTACGACGCCCATCGTGATAATCCTTAAAGGCTGCAGTAAATATAACGCGCAGTCCAGCGGAATGAAGTTCCATTCATGTATGGATTTTCCAATTAAAGGCCAAGTGAATCGGATTGCAACATCTGTATGCCCCTGCATCCAACGTGTACGCTGCTTCCAGCTTTGTGTGAAAGTAAGCGGCTTTTCGTCATACACCCTGGCGTTATTTGCCCACGCCACCTTAATATCATTCAGTGCAAGGCGCATTGTAAATTCCATGTCTTCCGTAAGACATGTCGCTCCCCATCCCATCTCTCGCAAGAGGTCGGCGTGAACTACAAATCCCGTTCCGCACAGCTGACAACTGAACCCCAAATTAAAGCGCGACTGTTGGAATAGCTTGTTTATCGTCCAAAAAGATATCGAATATGAATACGTTATCCATGAATCATTCGGATTTTTGCTGTCTATATAGCCTTGTACCGCTGAATATCCCTTCGTAGTTTGCTTATTCATTTCAATAAGAAAATTAGGGTCGACCAAATTATCCGCGTCGAAAATCGCTACGTAGTCAAATTTACGCTTCATCGCGAAGATATTTTCAAACATCCACTCAAGCGCATGACCCTTGCCGCGCTGCTCATAATTAGTTCGTTCGTACACCTTTGCGCCCGCTTTTTCAGCGATTTCAGCTGTATTGTCCGTACAATTGTCGGCAACTACAAATATTTCATATTTATCTTTTGGATAATTAAGGTTTTTTAAGCTTTCGACCATATTTGCAATAACCGCCTGCTCATCGTGCGCCGCCACTAAAAGAGCAAAACTATGCCGTTTTTCGACATCGCCATCTTCTTCAGCGCGCGGTATGAAGCTAAATAAGGATATGATAAAATAATATACTCCCAACGAAAGAAATAGCAGTTGAACGGAATAATTAATATACATCCAAATAGAATGATCCAACATATAGCCCCCTAAAGATTTTGGTCCACATTCTTTTATATTATAACATGTGCGTTTCTGAAAGAAACACAAATTACCATTGCTTCATTTTCACAATTGCACTTTCGGGAAGTGAATTCCCGAAAGTCACGCCCTGCGAACAATGATATTTCAGACAAGCTGAAATTTTTTTAGCGCACGAGTGACGTAAGCCGTTATTTCCCTACACATCCATTATAACATGTGCGTTTCTGCAAGAAACGCAAATTACCATTGCTGTTCAAATAAATGTGAGAGGCGAAGCCTCTATTTCCTTACACATTTATTATAACATAATAGGAAAATTTTTGCAAGTATTTTTTTGTTGCATTCTTTCAATTTTTATTATATGATAGGTAAGTACGGAGCATACCGCTTGAAACAATCCCGTTCGGAAACCTAAGCAGTTATTTTTTATTCATACAGGAGGTAATATTTATGAAAAGTAAAACTGTATTTGTTTGCAACGAATGCGGCAATGAAAATCCAAAATGGCTCGGAAAATGTCCCGCTTGCGGAACGTGGAATTCTATGTTCGAGCAGCGGCTAGAACCCGAAGTCGCTAATCCTAAAACTACGGCTCGCAATGACAGCCTCCTATTCTCCAAAAATACGCCGCAAAAGCTTGACGACATCGAGCTGGTCGACGATAATCGCTTCACCAGCGGAATCTCCGAACTGGACCGTGTTCTGGGCGGCGGAATAGTTACCGGTTCATTGGTTTTGGTCGGCGGCGACCCCGGCATAGGAAAATCTACTTTACTGCTTCAGATGTGCCAAACGGCGGCTGTTTCCGACAGTATCCTCTATGCTTCCGGCGAAGAATCTCAAAAACAAATTAAAATCCGCTCTCAAAGGTTGAATATTAACAATAAAAACCTTCTCTTAATGAGCGAAAATAATCTGGATTCCATACTATCAGCCGCAAAAGATTTATCTCCTAAAATCCTCATTATAGACTCCGTTCAAACAATTTATAAGCCCGACCTAACGTCCGCTCCGGGAAGCGTCAGCCAAGTTCGCGAGGTTACCATGTCGCTCATGAAGCTGGCGAAAGACACCGGAATAGTTGTGTTTTTAGTAGGTCACGTTACAAAAGACGGCGCGCTTGCAGGTCCTAAAATCCTCGAACATATGGTGGATTGCGTCCTGTATTTTGAAGGGGAACAGCACCAATTTCACAGAATTTTACGCGCCGCAAAGAATCGTTTTGGGTCCACTAACGAAATCGGCGTGTTTGAAATGTGCGACAGTGGCTTGAAAGAGGTGAAAAATCCCTCCGAAATGCTCCTCTCGGGGCGTCCTAAAAATGCCGCCGGGTCCTGCGTCATATGCGCAATCGAGGGCACGCGACCTATTCTAGCCGAAATTCAAGCGTTAGTCAGCGGTTCGTCATTCAATATACCCCGCCGCATGTCAACGGGAATTGACCAATATCGCGTCGCTATGCTGATGGCGGTGCTGGAAAAACGCGTTGGTCTGAATCTCATGGGTGAAGACGCATACATAAACGTCATCGGCGGGCTCCGCATTGATGAACCTGCCGCAGACTTAGGCGTAACTTTGGCAATTGCATCGTCTTTCCGCAATATTCCCTTAGAACACGACATTATGGCAATAGGGGAGGTTGGGCTGACGGGCGAGCTGAGGTGCGTAAACTTTATCGAAAAGCGCGTAATTGAGGCGGCAAAAATGGGATTTACCACCTGCATTATTCCAGTGGGAAACGCCGAAGGGATAAAATTTGATAATAACGTGAAAATTATTCAAGCCGCAAACGTCAGAGATGCACTGTCTAATGTGTGACAGGCACCACCATAGCTATAAGAAATCCTAATAATGCACCGACTATCACCTGAAACGGAGTGTGCCCTATTAATTCTTTAAGCTCCTCTCCAAATAAATCCGGCTTGTTTTTGTCCCAGTTCTCTATTATTTTGTTAAGCACTCTCGCTTGTTTCCCCGCGGCTAAACGCACCCCTGCAGCGTCGTACATGACAACCAATGCCACCGTGAATGCAACCGCAAACATAGGCGAGTCAATCCCGTTCGTGCGCGCAATAGCGGTCGTCAGCGAGACAACAGTGGCGGCGTGAGCGCTCGGCATTCCTCCTGCCCCAATGAACCGCGAAAAGTCAATCTTTCGTGTTTCAATCAAGATAATGAGAACCTTCAACGCTTGAGCAACAAGCCATGAAAGCAAAACAATGTTTATTATGCTATTTGAAGTCATATACTCCCAAAAATTCACCTAATTCTTCCTCTCCAACACAAAACCTGCAATTTCCTGCAAAAAATGCGACCGCTCTCCAAATTCCTGTATCGACGTCTTTGCCTGCCCTATGTACTGCTTCATCAATTCCGTCGCTACATCTACGCCCAGCA
>JAISFC010000047.1 GCA_031263785.1 Clostridiales bacterium
AATCACGATCACGCGGCGCGGAACGCCGATTGCTATGCTTGTTAAACCGACAGATAACCAATATCCCAACGCGCGTGAAGCCATTGAAGGATTATTGGCTACACGCCATAAATTTTCACAAGCTTTCGAGGAATTCGACAATGAAGGACTAAAAACCTTGGCAGAAGAAGGCCGTATGTAATGCATGCGTCGTTTGTCATAGACGCTTCGGTCATAATTTCCTGGCGTGATCCGCGGGAACAAAGCGGATACGGACAGAGTATTTTGAAGCGTTTAAGTGAAGAACAAGCCATAGCGCCTATTATATGTTGCATGGAGGTCAATAATGTTTTGCGCCAGTTTGAAAAACGAGGACTGATTACTCATGACGCGGCGCAAGAAACAATTGCGTTTATTTCTATGCTCCCAATAAATTTAGACAACGCGCCCCTCAGCTTCAAAATGCCGCACGTGATTGAATTGGCAAGTAAATATGATTTGTCGATTTATGATTCGTGTTACCTGGAGCTGGCTCTTAGATTACATCTTCCTTTAGCGACTATGGATAATAAATTAGAAAAAGCCGCGAGAAATGCAGGGCTCAAGCTAAAAGAACGTGCCATAACAAAATAGGTACCGTGTTATATGTTATAACAAAAGAGAGTGTAGCCGCTCTGGTTTCTGGAAATAAACCATCTGCTAGACCCATAGAATGAATAATTGGCGATTTGAAAACGTAAGAATTTAACTTTTTGAGTGGTGATACTGTTGGAGAAACCCACAGTAATTTTGAAGTCATCAAAAGGCGATGAAAAAGAAATAGAAATTTTCACTGAAAAGATATTTATTAACACAGGGATAGTTTTTGGAGTCCATTTTGGACTTAGAGTTATTTTTTTGATTATGGCAGTGACGTGTCCTGCTTTTTTACTCGCTTTGACAACAATACGTGAAGGGTTTTTCGCCCCTCACACTTGCGTTTATTTTCTGATATTTTATTGTTTTATTTTGTCTGTGCTAACATTGAAAGGAAATCTAATTGATTTCCACAAGAAAAAGATATATTTTTCCTGCTTAAAAGTGCCCGTTTGGCCGAGGAAATCTTTTTCGGATATAGGGGGGTTGGATAAAGTTTATTTGGCAGGTACAAAAAAAGACAGATATTTTTTCAAGTTATGGTACAAGGGCAGAAGATTTATGAGGGGCATAAAAATAAGCAGTATACATAGCGATCGCGAACCTTTCGAGGAAACCTTCAGGAAAATTGTTCTGCCAAAATTATCTACGGACTTGTGTATATGCGATAATAAGGAGAGTGATTGTTATAGAAAAACTTCAAATATTATTAAGCGCGACGCATTTTTAAGCGGGGGCTTTACTTATGACAAAGATTTGAAAATATTTTACCAGCATGGGATTCGAATAATGACAAATGTGTTGACTATGTTCGTCTTAGCTTCTTTAATCCCGTTTACTCTTTTCTTAATTGATACCCCCTTTATTTTCGTTGTTTTGTCGATGTTATTCCCATTAGTTATGAGTTGTGATTTATACCGTGTATCTACACGGAAGTATTTTTATTTATTCGAAACGCCGAACGGTTTTTATTGCCATATTGTTGATGCTAAGGCGTCATTTCCTGTCGCATATATAAAACGTATTGTGACGGAATTAGTATTCTATAGATTGAGTGACGAAATGACTGTTTCAATAGAATTAACAAACATGCGCGGATATGTGTTAGCTGAATTTTCATCTATTGAATTGTCAAAAGTTGACGGTTTTATAAATAATTTGTTAAGTATTATAAAAAGAGAAATCCCAATTCAAATTCTCGAAAGTGAGTGATTTAATAGAGAAGGGAATGTGACGCATGAAGAACGCACTCATATATTTGATGCTGGCGGTACTTGCGGTATGCGCGTCCGCCTCAGATTCATCGGGCGCTGATATGAAAGTCGCGCCGGAGGAGGCGGTGAGATATGCTGAATCGTGGCTCGCGGGAAACGGCGATCTCTTCCGAGTCGGAGGAGACATGGTACGGACCGTGGTGGAGTACAGGCATATTTACCTCATGATACTCTCGCCGAGCGGCTGGATGACTTTACCTAAAACTGACGACAAAAACTTCCGGCCACTGTCGTTCGGAGGCGGAAAGTTGAATCGCGAAATGTTTGAAAAATCGCTATGGGGGGAGATGAGCGGCGCAGAAGAGGGCGTCGTCGTCTACGAAAATCCCGAGAGCGATAAGCCCAGGCAGATGATTTACCGTGGGCTGAATGACATTCCTTACGACAATAAAATGGAAATCGACGTTAGATGGTTACGGGAAACGGGCGTGTACAAGTACGACGGAACGGCCGGCAACGACGTTTTTGCCGTGCGTTTCAAGTCCGGTTTCCGCGTCGACAAAAACACATACGTCCTCTCCGGAAACGGCGGGAGCGATATTTATGACTGCTACACGACTGCGTCCGTGATTATCAGGATCGAGAAACGAAGCGACGACGAAAAAAATTTCATTTTAATCGGGAATTTCAGCCCTGAGCGCAACTCGGTTAACGAGCTGATTCCCCGCCGCGAGGGAAACAACTTAGTCCTTGTCTTCGTGAGGGATGAAAACTCCCGTATCAGTTTAGAGAACTGGTACCTCGGCGCCAAATACAGACCTGACATGATAATGGATGATCACGGCGGCGCATGGAACGCCTCGGCAATCGAACAGATTGCCAAAAGAGCGGCGGCAAAATAATTGCGAGGGCTGGCTGATATATAGGAAATTTTTGCGAAGGCTCTGGCGTTCGTCATTTGCGTATCATACATCAGCATAGCCGTTCAAGTATCACGTTTGCTAAGTTTACAAGCAATTTATCCATAAATGGTCGCCGCTCTCGAAAATATGTTGATAAATTGCGGCCAATGTCACCCAATATGGGTGGAAGATTTTTCCGGAGGTGAAGGTTATGGCTTCGGCGAATATAACTGTCCGTACTGAAAGCGAACTAAAGACAAAGGCGCAGAATGTACTGAACGGACTCGGAATTGATATGCCCACCGCTATCAATTCCTACTTGAGACAAATAGTAAATGAGAACGGGATACCGTTTGAGTTAAAGGCTGAAAAACCGCAATCGCTCCCAAAACTCGGCGGATGGGAGGGCGATATATGGATGGC
>JAISFC010000049.1 GCA_031263785.1 Clostridiales bacterium
TGTGTTATAATATCCATAGACAAAGCCCTCCGATATGTGTTTGTTTGGTTACTTACATCATATCATTTTTGAGGCGCTTTGTCTTCTTTTTTTGTTACCCTTCTATTGTATCATAACAACGACGCTATTTTACAATATTCCGCATGTCAAAATCAATCCTGTTAATATATTTCAACGGAATCGACAATTTCTAAGATATATTTCGCCATTTGGATTAATTATTACAATATAATGGGTATATACGAGCGAATTACAAGAATGTTCCGCGCGGTGTCCCGTCAACATATGTCCGCGCCAAGGGAATTTAGCCCTTCCGCCAGCCCGATATATCCCCTGTATAAGTGCTCAAGTCCATACACCTCGCTCACCCCTTGAGCGTTCAACGCCGCGACTATCAACGCCGCGGTACCGCGCAAATCCCGCCCCTCAAGCCTCGTTCCGGACAGCCGCCCCAGCCCCCCGCCATCGACTCCGCTGCATAAACCGCGCACAACGGCAAGCCGTCCGTCCAACGTGATGTCCGCCCCCATGTGAGTCAGCTCCTCCGCGTGCTTGTAGCGATTGTCAAACATATTTTCAGCAAAAATGCTCGCCCCGTGGGCTACCGACAGCACCGACATCATAAGCGCCTGCGCGTCGGTCGGAAAGCCCGGATGGGGCATGGTACATATATAATCAACGCTGTTTAAGCGGCGCGGCGCACTTAGTCGCACACTGTCCCCGCGCACATCAATCTCGCATCCCGTCTCGCGCAGCACCTCTAAAATCGCCTGTAAATCACTCGGAATCACATCGCTGACGGTCACATCGCCGCCCGTAATCGCCCCCGCGCAAAGATACGTCGCCGCAACAATTCTATCCGGGATAGACCGATGTTCCACCGCTCGCATACGCTTAGTTCCCTGAATTAAAATTTCGTTCGTTCCCGCCCCTTCAATGTGCGCGCCCGCTTTATTCAAAAACGCCTGCAAATCCACGATTTCCGGCTCCTTCGCGGGGTTCGTGAGCCGCACCTTGATATTCGACCCTGCCGCCAAAAGCATCACATTTTCCGTCGCACCTACGCTGGGGAAATTCAGGTGGATATCACTGTTTTTCAAGTTTGTCGCCCTGCAAACGATTTCGTCATGACGGTCGGCGATTTCTACTCCCATTTGTTTAAATGCCTTTAAATGCAGGTCAATCGGGCGTGAACCAATCTCGCACCCTCCCGGCAGACCTAAACGCGCCTGCCCGCACCGCGCCAGCAGACTGCCCAAAAATATCACCGATGAACGCATTTCTCTCGTCTTATTGTGCGGAATTCGGAAGTTGTCAACGTTTTCGGTGTTTATTACTAAGTTATCGCCGTCAAATTCCGCCGACCCTCCCAAGGATTTTATGATGTCAACGGAAGAAAGTACGTCCGAAAAACGCGGACAGTCCTCAATTACGCTCGTTGACGACGTGAGCAGCGTAGCCGCCAAGATTGGCAGAATTGCATTTTTGGCAGAGTGAATTTTCACGCGTCCCTCCAGTCGACGCCCCCCGTTTATCAATAATTTTTGCCCTTTGCCTGCGTTCAAATTCATTACTCACAGCTCCTCACATTGAAAAAAACAAAAAACGTAGCAGTAATGGTATGATATGCGCACGGCGTGCATAGCGTTAATATTTGGAAAGACCTCGAAAATATTTTTTAAAATATTACAATTGTGTTACAAAAATATTAAATTTGTGTTACAGAACTATTAAATTTCTGTGACATTTATTTTTTTAATAAAAAAATATAGCATAATTATAGAAGAATGTGGAAATAATAAAATATTTTTACATAGGAAGAAATTTTTCCTAAAAAAATTGCAGCTTGACAAAAAAATATTTTTTAAATTTAAAAATCTTAGGATTTGATTTTATGTTAAAAAAATTATTAGCAATTATAATCATATTCACTTTCACTTTAGGTGGATTGCTTTTTCCTTCAGTTTCGTTGGAAGGCGTAGAATTATTTAATTCCACAACTGCACAGGCGGCGCACGAATTGCAAGGTAAATATTTCACAATGACATGGAACCAACCCGTATATGATAGTAGCTTTAATACTGCATTATTATACACAGGCGAGAAAACTACTATCGGAAACTTTAACGCTTATTGGACTAATTGCAGCTCTGGCGCAGTCTTGCCTGAAAACGGCACAGGTTTCGAGGTACTCATGGTAGGATGGCAAATTGGTATTAGCTCGAGTGGGAATGGCGTACTGAACGGAAGCTACTCAGCAACTTTATACCGAGGGGTGACAGATAGGGGATGGTCGTATGTATATTCGACAGCAACTACAGCTGCAGGTGTAGCAGCGTCTAACTCTTATTGGTGGCAGTGGACCATAGGCGATCCAACCCTGGATTACATTAGTGGTAGGGAATATCCTGCAAATTATGAGATAAAATGGGGTTCAGGAACTTTCACTAATCCATACGTGCTTCAACAGTTAACTGCGGTAACCCCGGAACCGAGTCCGACAGTGGGAACGCCGGGGAATATATCGTATTCGAGCTTGCAATGGGGTAGTACGCTGACTGCGCCGAGCAATCCAACTGGCGGAACCCGCACACGGTGGGAGTATGCGAC
>JAISFC010000062.1 GCA_031263785.1 Clostridiales bacterium
GTGAAAATTTTATTCCATTTTTCCTCAAACTCCGTAGAGAAATAATCGGTATTTACACTCGGAAAAGTGGATAAGTGTACACTTTTAGCGCGAATATCGTCGGACTTCGGAATATAAGACCAAATTTCATCGGCAGTGAAGGAAATTAGAGGCGCAAGAATACGCACAAGAGCGTCAAGCACCTCATACATGACAGTTTGAGCGCTTCGCCTTGTCGGATGATTTTTTAATTCGGTGTACAGTCTGTCTTTGATAATGTCGAGGTAAAAACTGCTCATATCAACAACGCAAAAATTGTGTACAGCTTGATAAATCACATGATAATCATAAATTTCAAACGACTCGCGTGTCTTCTCTATAAGCGCATGCAATTTCATCAACGCGTACAAATCAAGCTCTGTTAGGGATTCTACAGGAACGGAATCCTTACCGGGTGTAAAGTCATAAAGGTTGCCAAGCATAAAACGCGCTGTGTTGCGGATTTTACGATAAATTTCTGACAGCTGCTTCATAATGTCAAGAGAAATTTTAACATCCGTCCTGTAATCGGAGGACGCGACCCATAATCGCAACATATCCGCACCATACTGCTTGATTATATCATTCGGGTCTATGCCGTTCCCAAGCGATTTAGACATCTTCTTCCCTTCGGAATCCACGACGAAACCATGAGTTAATACGGTTTTATATGGAGCCTTTCCGGTATGCGAAATGCTTGTTAGAAGCGATGATTGGAACCAGCCTCGGTATTGGTCATTTCCCTCTAAATACATATCGGCAGGCGAGTTTAAGCCAGGGCGCAACTCCAACACGCCGCTATGCGACGTGCCGCTGTCGAACCAGACGTCCATAGTATCCATTTCTTTTCTAAACGCCGTATTGCCGCACTTGCATTTATATTCATTCGGCATAAGCTCGTTTGCGTCTAATTCAAACCAGCTGTTTGAGCCGTGCTTTTCAAAAATTTCCGCTACATGATTTATAATTTCCTGCTCCATTATAGGCTCATTGCATTTTTCACAATAAAATATAGGTATTGGGACGCCCCATAAACGCTGGCGCGAGATGCACCAATCCGTGCGGTCCGCAATCATTTTGGAAATACGTTCTTCACCCCATTTAGGTATCCATTCTACCTTTTTAATTTCCGCCAACGCTTGGTGCTTCAATTCATCAACGGAAGCGAACCATTGTTCCGTCGCGCGGAAAACAATGGGATTTTGGCAACGCCAACAATGGGGATATTGATGTACAAGGGGCTGAACGGCGAGTAAAAAATGTGTATCTTCAAGATGTTGCTTTATAGTTTTATTTGCCTTTTCGTAGTATTGCCCCTCAAACGGACCTGCAAGCTCATTCATAACCCCTTTCCCGTCGATGGGTACGACAATGGGAATATCGGGATAATCCCTACATGCTAAGTAGTCTTCAATTCCATGTCCCGGCGCAATGTGAACACAACCCGTGCCGGATTCAAGCGTCACGAGGTCAGCTAAAATTACAGTTGAATTGCGGTCTAAAAAAGGATGCGCACAGGTCATACCTTCTAAGTCGGCGCCTGTAAAGCTTTCGACAATTCTATAATCGGAGAGCCTCGCCGTCTGCATGACACTTTCGACAAGCTTTTCCGCCATAATAAGCTTTTCGCCGTTCACTTCTACAAGCGCATAATCAAAATGAGGACCCACTGCGATAGCAACGTTGCCCGGGAGAGTCCACGTAGTTGTGGTCCAAATAACTATATTCGCTTTGTCAAGGTTAATGCCTTTACAGCGTTCTGGGACATTAACTATCGGGAATTTTACAAATATAGAATCTACTTGATGGTCGGTGTATTCTATCTCAGCTTCGGCAAGGGCGGTTTCACACTCCGTACACCAATAAACGGGCTTTAGTCCGCGATAGATATACTTTTTAGCGACCATCTCGCCGAAGATACGAATTTGCTGCGCCTCAAATTTAGGGTCAAGAGTTAAATAAGGGTTGTCCCAATCAGCCAAAACGCCTAGTCGTTTAAATTGCTCACGTTGCGCGTTCACATACTTCATGGCAAAATTCGCACAAACCTTACGGAATTCGCCGGCGTCCGCCTTATCCTTGCTAATTTTCAATTTTTTTATAGCCTGCCGCTCAATAGGCAGCCCGTGAGTATCCCAACCGGGAACGTATGGCGTGAAAAACCCTGACATCGATTTACTTTTGATGACAATATCCTTCAAAATTTTATTTAGGGTATGTCCTGTGTGAATATCACCATTGGCAAAAGGCGGACCGTCGTGGAGAATATATGTCGGCTTGCCCTGATTCTGCTTTAAACGCATATTATACAGGTCCATGTCGTTCCAGGCTTCTAATATTTCCAATTCGCGAACTGCAAGATTAGCTCGCATAGGGAAATCGGTTTTTGGTAAATTCAAAGAAGAACTATAATCATCCGGCATAATTAGCACATCGCTTTCTTTAGTCTAATTCCAGGGGAAAACTCCTTTACTACGCAGTTCATCTTTAAAATCACCCATAATACTAACATTATAAGGGGCAACTAAGAAAATACCGCTTGACACTTTCTGGATGTTTCCGTCAACGGCGTAGATGGCTCCGCTTAGGAAATCTACGATGCGCCGCGCCACATCCTTTTCTATGTTCTCCAAATTCACAACGCAAGGCTTTTTTGTCTTAATATGGTCCGCAATGTCCTGAGCATCTTCAAAATTTTCAGGATTCATAATGACTACGTTCAGGCGAGCTGTAGTGTTGATGTTTACAACCTTTGAACGCTTGTTGCTTGGAGCATAGTCATCTTCATGGCGATAACTGCGCGGACGGACATCCCGGGCTGCGGGCGGCTCATAGAACTCCTCCTCCACCTCAGACTCCAAACCGATGAAATTCATAATCTTACTAATTGTACCAGCCATGTTAATTCCTCCCAAAAAATAGTTTAATTTGTGTTGAAGATGTCGTTTCCTATTCGCACAGCGGTCGAGCCGTAGCCTATGGCTTGCTCGAAGTCGCCGCTCATACCAAACGATATCACTCCCATGGATATATTAAACCACTTTTTTGCCCGAATGTCAATTACAAAATTATTACATTTTTGTAACAATTTTGTTACAACGTGCCGGGGAGCCATCAACATGATTCCGCAAACCTTAATATTTGGCATTTTTGAGAGGTTTTCCGCAAACGCATAAAAATCGTCCGCGAGGATGCCATTTTTACTTTTTTCTTCAAAAAAATTTATTTGAATTAAAATTTTTTGGATTTTTTTAATTTTACCTGCCTGCTTGTTGATTTCTTCCGCCAATTTTGTACTGCACACAGAATGAATTAAATCAACCTTGTCGATAATATATTTTACCTTGTTAGTCTGCAATCTGCCGATAAAATGCCATGTTGCGCCTATGATATAAGGATATTTACTCAACAATTCCTGTACGCGATTCTCGCCGATGTTTGTCACACCTGCATGAATTGCGGCGTTAATTTGCTCGGGACTTGCTCCCTTTGAGGCGGCGATTAGCATGATTTCGCTCGGGTCGCGATTGCACCCGGCGGCAGCGCGTTCAATTTTAGATTGAATGACGCGAATATTGTCGGCTATTTGCGATGGACTAGCGGACATTTTTCCCCTCCTCTATATTTTTGCCTTCGATGATAACTTCATCATATAATTTCAGCTGATTATCGCTATTTTGCTCATTTTTTATGACGGCAAAATCACTGTCGGAATATAATAAATCCACTTTCCTGAAAACTGCTTTATTGTCCTTAACGATGTATACGCCCGTAATGTCATTCAGCACGCGGATAGATGAACTCTGCACTTTGAGCCCTTGGAATGTGTCTAAAATAATTTCCGCGCTCACTTCTCTTGCCAAATAGATAGTGTCGATATTTTCGTTGCAAGAGAAGACAACTACGCTTTTTTCGCCGTCCTCAAAGTTTATATTAGCTATGGTTGCGTTTATAGTTTGTGATGAGATGCTCGGAAAACAAATCTTAACAGCCGCCCCTTCTTTTAGGTTTTTCGTAATTTTAACATCCATGACGGTGGCATAGTACCATTCATAATTATTAATTATCTTGCATATAGGCTCGCCATTTTGCGCATTTTTAACCAATCCGGGCTTGTTTTTTTGCACACTCTCAAGGTCCGCGGACAGCAAACTGCCTAAGCCGCTGATATTAAACATGCCTTCATATCCGTCAAGACGCGAAACAAAAATGCCGGAGGCGGGAGCGACAATATCTTTGCGGACGGAGCTTATAGATTCCTCCAAGGCGTCGCGCTCGGCGATGAGTTCCCTGAGAGTTTTTTCTCTTTCGGTAGCAAGCTTTTTTTCGACCAAAGCATAAATTTGATTTTTATATGTCGCTACCTTAGCCATGTCGCCGTCGGCGTTTGCCGTAATGATTGAATCCACTGTGGCGAGGATTTGCGCCTCAGCCTTTTGAGAATTTCCCGTAAAATAGCTCATGTTGGTGTTGCTTGCTTGATATTCAGCTATTCTATCGGTTATTTTGTTGAGACGTATTTGGATATTTTCATCAACGCTGCCGGTGAGGATTGACGCGATTCTTGCGCCGGATTTTATGCGTTCGCCGTCGTTATAATTACAGCTTAAAATGCCGGTATCGGGGGCAATAACTATGTGTTCATCGCGAATAACAAAACCGTTAACTTCAACTATTTGATTAATCTCGCCACTTTGTGCAAGTGCAAATTTATTAGTATTTGAAATTATGAAAAGGATATTCTTTAAGAAGACGAATGCCAACAAAACAACCAATAAGACAGTTATAAGTTTACTGCGGTTTAACTTTAAGCTTGTATGTTTTTTAGGCATATTCCCGCTCCTTTCTAAGGTTTTAGCCATATAATATCGGGGTTTTTCCGAAACCACGTCAGTTGACGTTTTGCATATCTTCGGGTTGCTTGCTGTATTTGCGCGACGGCATCATCTAAAGCAACTTTTCCTTCTAAATATGAGAGAATTTCTTTGTATCCAATACATTGCGACGCGGTCATGCCTTGTGTAACTCCCATGCTTGCGAGCGCTTGAATTTCGCTGACTAACCCTGCGTCTATCATGCTGTTGACGCGTTTATTGATACGTTCATATAGAATATCGCGGGGCATATCAATCGCATAATATGTCACGTCATAGTCAAGCGCGCCGTTGGATATGGAATCTATCTCCGTTTTGGTCTTGCCGGTCAATTGGTACACTTCTAATGCGCGAATTAAGCGTTTGCGGTCGTTGTTTGAGATAGTTTCGCTTGCCGCCGCGTCTATTTCCTTGAGCATCATAGACAATTCATCGTTGCTGAGAGTGTCCAAATTAGTCCGAATTTTATTATTTACACTGCACTTTGTGTATTGTCTGTTGTGAGCAATGCTGTCAAGGTATAAACCAGTCCCTCCCACTAAAATAGGCAGTTTATTGCGCGAGGAGATGTCATTTGCTGTAAAGTGAAATAGCTTTACATACTCGGAAACGGAAAAATTGTCCAGCGGAGAGATGACGCCGAAAAGATGATGCGGCACTCCGTCTTGCTCCTCCTGCGTCGGGTTTGCTGTTACGATCGGCATATGCTTGTAAATCTGCATAGAATCGCCGCATATTATCTCGCCGCCCAGCTCTTTAGCCATTTTAATGGATTTTGCGGTCTTGCCGCTTGCGGTTGCACCCGCTATTATCACAAGCTTGCGCATATTACACAATCCTCTTGAAAAGCTTGTCAAGCTCGCGTTTGCTGATTTTATAAGTCAATGGGCGTCCGTGAGGGCATGTTTGATTGTTGTTTTGCTCCAAAACCCACTCAACTAAGGGTCTTATTTCTTCGGGGTGAAGCTTTTTATTGCCTTTTACAGCAGCCTTACATGCCAGAGTGTGTACGGCGTTTTCCCTTGCGTCGGAGGTCAAATCTTGATAATTGTCATCTATTTTGCCGACAATTTCCAAAATAGTGTCTTTTAGTTCAGGCGTGGGAAGCTCTATCGGAGTAGAACGCACCATGATGACATTTTCGCCGAAGGGGTCAATTTCAAATCCCAACTTTTCCAAAACAGGCATATTCCCCAAAACAGATGCCATCTCCGTCTTTGTCAAGGCTATATTCACACCGCTGATTAGCATCTGTGAACTGATAGTATCTTGTTTTAAAAGCTCTTCGTATATTTTCCGTTCATGTGCGGCGTGTTGGTCAATATAAATCAACACATCCTCTATTTCGATGACAATATAGGTATTAAATGCCTGTCCTATTATGATGTATTCCGGAATAGTTTCGGGGGATTCTTCTGTAACGATGGTTTCCGCGGGCTTTTCCATAACGGCGGTTGACGTGTGTTCCTTTGTGTGTACAGTAGGCACAGGTCCGCCATAATCGGGAGCAGTCGGCATCGGTGCCTGAACTCCGTTG
>JAISFC010000017.1 GCA_031263785.1 Clostridiales bacterium
TGGAAATGTTGCGGAAATATGAGAAAAAACAGGTAATTATGGTTGCGTGATTTTGCAGGGCTTCATGTCATGCGGAGCTTTTTTTCAAAAGTGTTACCTATCTATTGACTTTTAACAAAGCCAAACGCAAGGACATCCACAAGACACTTGACAATTTGGAAAGGTGGGCGAAAACTTATTGACAGTTTCTTTACCGGCTGGAGCGAACAGTAATTAATTCATTGCTTCAGAACAACTTGCCACGTCTACTCGCGTTGCCTCTTGTTCTGTTGGGTCGCGAGCGAAGAGATAATCCATGCTTATCTCTTTTCCGATGTAATCTCTTATTGCAAATGCCTCATCCTTCCATGTTTTTTCGCCTCCTAGTCGCCTTCTGTCTTACTAGCGTCGAAAGAAAAAAGATAATCAAAACTTACATTAAAAGTTTCGCAAAGCTTTTTAGCTTCTAGTACGGTAAGTTTTCCTGTTTTCTTTTTGTTCCAGTACGCCATTCTCGACATGCCCAAAATTTCACCTGCCCTTGAATCAGTCATTTCATATCTTGCTTGTTCTGCCATTAAGTTTGGAAACATTTTTGCAACCCCCTCCGTTCTCTTTCAGGAAATATTTTCGTCTTATTATTATCTCTTTAAGAAAACTCTCAATTACATTATAATTGCTTTAAGAAGATTTGTCAAGTGTTTTTTTTAAAAATTTTTATTTTTTTGCCTTTTGTGTTGACAATTATTAAAAAATGCTGTATACTAGATACAGAGGTGATTGAATGAGCTTCGGAGAAAAGTTAAGAACTGCTAGGAAGTCTAGAGGGTACACGCAAGAGTTTGTAGCGAGCAGTATAGGAATAGCAACGTCTACTTATTCCCAATATGAAGGCGATTCACGCACCCCGTATATTGAAGGAATGCGGAAACTTTCTGAGGTATTGCGTGTTTCACCGGATTATCTCATGGAATGGGTAGACATAAAGTTAAAATCTATTGATGTTGACCATCAACATAACACCTTAGATATTCGAGTGTCTATAACCAACGTGGGCATAACAAGCGAATGTATGCTCGACGGGTTCTTTTACCCTGAATATGCTAAAAGCGAAGAAGAGTTAAATAAAAAAGCAATAGCATTGGAAGTATCAATTGAATTGCCTAAGATTAACAACAACCTAGATTTTTCAAACAATAATTCGGTTATACTCTCTACTTTTAGCAAAATGCCTGATTTCGTCAGCGAAAAGTTTAAAAATGAAATTTCAAATTTTTTATTAGATTTTTTTGAAAATCCCATAGGAGGAGTTTTTGTTACGTTGTATTTTAAAAACAAGGTTCCTCTTACATCAATCCGCCTAATGGACAACGTCGCTTCCGCTGGTTCAGGCGCATTTCTTGAAGGAGCAGGGTACCACATCGTTGAATTGCCAAATGGACCTAAAGGGGCGAATTTTGCGGTGCAGATTCGCGGCGATAGTATGGAGCCGATGTTTGAAGACGGCGAAGTCGTGTTCATTAAGGAACAGCCGGAAATAGAAATAGGCGAGATTGGACTATTTGTGTACAGTGAAACCGGGTATTTGAAACAATTGGGCGAAGGAATGTTACTATCCTTAAATCCGAAATATAAGCCGATAATTATTGAGAAATATGAAACCTTTAAATGCTGCGGTAAAGTGATTAGGTAATTATAAAAGGAGATTTTTCAAGGAGATTTTTCGATGCCATTTTTCAAAGATAAAAAGCGCGGGACATGGAAAATCAAGCTTTATTATACCGATTGGACCGGCGAAAAACGACAATTGCAAAAGAGAGGTTTTCCATCCAAACGCGAGGCGCAAAAATACGAACGCAACTTTATTCAAAAAGAGGCGAGGCAAAGTGATATTCTGTTTTCTAACTTAGTCGAAAACTACCTCGAAGACATGAAACACCGCTTGCGTGAAACTACTTATTATGGAAAAATTCGCATGCTTAAAAAGCATATTATTCCTTTCTTCGGCAATACGCCTATAAATAAAATCACCGCCTCGCACGTTCGCAAATGGCAAAATACTATGATGTCACACAAAAAAAAATATTCAGATACATACCTCAGAACCATCAACAACCAACTTACCGCTGTCCTCAACTACGCCATTAAATTTTACAGTTTGGAAAAAAATCCGTGTCACGCTGCGGGAAGTATGGGCAAAAAATATTCAGATAAAATGCAAATTTGGACGCTAGATGAGTTTAATTCATTTATTGCGTATATTGATAACTCTTTATTCAATCTTGCTTTTAACGTACTATTTTGGAGCGGTATTCGCGTCGGCGAACTATTGGCTTTATCTGTTGAAGATATTCAAGACGGACTTATTAAAATAACAAAATCTTATGCAACCGTAAGCAGAAAAGAGATAGTTAATCCGCCTAAAACTCCAAAAAGCATAAGAGATATAACAATGCCTCAAGCACTTCAAGATAAGGTTAATGCTTATATCTCAACACTCCATAAGCCAAATAAGAATGATAGGCTTTTCCCGACTAATAAAAGCACGTTGGCGAGCAAATTAACTAAAGCAGCTAAACTTGCAAACATAAAGCGTATTCGCGTTCACGATTTGCGGCATAGTCACGCTTCGTTTTTAATCGAACAAAACTTTAACCCGCTAATAATTGCAGAACGTTTAGGACACGAAAAGGTTGAAACAACTCTAAATGTTTACTCCCATCTTTATCCAAATAAGCATATAGAAGTTGCAGAAAAATTAAATGAATTTGCAAAATAGTTGCATTCTAGTTGCATACGGAAAAACAAAACCATGAAAACCCCGATTAATTTAAGATAATTCCGGTTTTAGTTTTCACTCCCACTCAATCGTAGATGGCGGCTTACTCGTGATATCGTAGACCACGCGGCTCACACCTTTACACTCGTTGACCATTCGCCCGGAAATGCGCCCCAGCACATCGTGCGGAATCTTCGCCCAATCGGCAGTCATAAAATCGCTCGTGGTAACCGCGCGGACGGCAATAATGTGGTCGTATGTGCGCTCGTCCCCCATCACGCCCACACTTCGCGCCCCTGTCAGCACCGCAAAATATTGATTCAGCTCCCGCGCAAGCCCGCTCTTTTCCAGCTCGTCCCGCATAATCCAGTCCGCCTCGCGCAGTATCTCCAGCTTCTCGCGCGTCACGTCCCCTATGATGCGAATCGCAAGCCCGGGTCCCGGAAACGGCTGGCGCATAACGAGGCTCTCCGGCAGCCCCAGCTCCATCCCCACACGCCGCACCTCGTCCTTAAACAGGTCGCGCAACGGCTCGATAATCTCCCTAAAATCTATCACATCCGGCAGCCCGCCCACGTTGTGGTGGCTCTTTATCACGTCCGCGCTCTCCGTGCCGCTCTCAATCACATCGGGGTAAATCGTCCCCTGCACCAGAAAATCCACCTCGCCTATCTCCTTGGCGACGCGCTCAAACGTCCGTATGAATTCCTCGCCGATGATTTTCCGCTTCTGCTCGGGGTCGGTCACGCCAACCAGCCTGCCCAAAAACTCCCGCTCGCAATTCACGCGGATTAAATTAACATCAAACTCCTTCTTAAAAATACGCTCAACCTCGTCGCCCTCGCCTTTGCGCAGCAGCCCGTGGTCGACGAAAATACACGTCAACCGCTTGCCCACCGCCTTGTGCATCATCATGGCTGCGACGCTCGAATCGACGCCCCCGCTCATCGCGCAAATCACCTTTTTATCGCCTATTTTCGCCGCCGCGCTCGCCACCGCCTCCTTCGCGAACGACGACATCTTCCAGTCGCCGCCGCACTTGCATATCCCAAACAGAAAATTCCTCAAAATCAGGTCGCCCTGGTTCGTATGATTCACCTCAGGGTGAAATTGCACGGCATATAGCCCGCGCGCTTCGTTTTGCATTGCCGCCAATTTTGTGGCGTCGGTCGAGGCAATTGCCGTGAACCCCTCGGGCAGGGCGGAAACGTGGTCGCCGTGGCTCATCCAGCAGGTGTTGTCCGTATTTACGCCTTCAAACAGCTGACTTTCCCCATATTTAACCCGCGTCAAGCCGTACTCCCGCGTTTCTGCACGGGACACCTCGCCGCCCAGCAGCTTCGCCATCGCCTGCATACCGTAACAAATCCCCAAAATCGGCGTATCCATGCGGAAAATCTCGACATCACAAAACGGCGCGCCGTCCGAATTCACGCTCTTAGGTCCGCCCGTGAAAATTATTCCTTTGGGGTTCCGCGCCTTAAGGCTTTCCGCCGACGCGGTGTACGGAATAACCTCGCAATAGACGCCCATATCGCGGACTCTGCGCGCAATAAGCTGATTATACTGCCCGCCGAAATCCAAAACAATTATTAACTCATGATTCACTGCCCCAGCCCCTTCTACGCAATATCACTTTTATTTTCCTTTACACGCTAAATTCTATCATATATCCGCCGCAATGTCAATGGATATCAACCAGCCGCTTGACAAAAATCCGCACACTAAAAGCACACCTCCTAAAATTAGTTATTTTGCCTCACTTTTGGGGTGTGCTTCATTTATTTTTTGTATGATTAATTCCTAATTGGTAACCGCCAACGGAAGCGTTTGGAGTTTTTTCTGCCCGACATAACGCAATACCGTTGTGTAATCCGCGGCGTCAACACCTAAATATTCATTGATGTTGAAAATCGTCGTGACACCCGTGATGTCCGCGTTGCCGACCTGACCTTTGATTGTGTTCAAATCCGACGCTGTTATGGCGAATTTATCCGCGGTGGGCAAGTAGAATGCGCCGGCATACAGGTACGCCGTGCCGCCGACGGTCATCGGGGTGGATTCGTCGATTGTCCCTGTATTTACGCTTGTTCCGTCGAGGTAGATGTCCGCCCAGAGGTAGCTTTCCTCGCGGACTGTTCCGACCGTGATTCCGCCGTAATCGCCGAATCGCGAGAATCGGAGCATATATTTCGGCGAAGATTGATCGGGGTCGCTGTCGACTAAATCATTTGCCACCGTTCGCGGAATGTTTAGCGTGTAATTGTACAGATTGGAAGAAGGGTCGCCGATTGCCGCCGTCATGTTCATTTCTTGTGTGTACGCCACGCTTCCGACCTGTTTCACGATTTCGCCTAGGTCGTCAGCTTCATACATCTCGACCCGAATCCCCGCGTCAATTTTGTTTAGATTCGGAGTGTAGCCGATGGCGGAAATAGCGGTTCTTTGCTTGCCCGTGAGCATCGCCCGACCTTGCAAACTTATGCTATTCACATCGCCGCTAATCGTCACCGCAGGCATGTCCTCGACGAAAAGATTTATGTATTTTTGCGTCAAAATCCCGTGGTCGCCGTCGGTCAAGAGATATGCGCCAAAATCGCCTTGATTACTGCACAAAACGCCCATCCCCTCAACGCCGAAAGTCTGGTCACTGCCAATTCCGCTCGCCTCGTTGTACTCACCAATCGCAAAACTCGCGCTGGTAGGCACGTTTTCTTTGATTCTATAGTGGATTTTAAAGTATATATCATCGGTTAAAGCGTGGGGTGAAAGCGGCGTATTTTCCGCAACAGTCCAGCTCAAAATGAACTTTCCTGTGGCGTTAATCACGCTCAAGACCTCGCTTGACGAGTCGTAATCCTGCGCACCGCTGAGAAACATGCCGTTTACGAGCAGTCCTGTCAGCCCTTTCGCCGCAAAATTCACGGTTTCGAGGTCGGTTATTTCGATTATATTTTTATCGAAAAGCATAGGGATTGCCAACGCGTACGCCTCATAGCCGACAGCCTCGTCGAAAGACACCTCGATATAGCCGTCATATCCCGCGTTTTTCGAGAGTGCGTCGGGAGTGAGAATCACCTTGATGCCGTCGGGGACAAGCGGATTTGTCGCAGGATTGCCGTGTACCTCCTCACCGTCACTACGCCCGTCGCCATCTGTGTCTGGATTTGTAGGGTCCGTTTCCTGCTGATATTCTTCCAAATTAGTCAAGCCGTCACTATCATAATCCCCGCCCGCTCCCGGGTCGGCGGGGTAGGTGGGGTCAAAACCATAATCCACTTCCCAACCGTCAGGGAATCCGTCCCCATCCGTGTCCGGGTCCAGTGGGTCCGTCGCAGGAGTGCCATGAACTTCATCGCCGTCACTGCGTCCGTCGCCGTCGGTATCGGGATTTGTAGGGTCAGTTTCCTGCTGATACTCTTCCAAGTTAGTCAAACCGTCACTATCGTAATCCCCGCCCGCTCCCGGGTCTGCGGGGTCTGTGGGGTCAAATCCGTAATCAACTTCCCAACCGTCAGGGAATCCGTCCCCATCCGTGTCCGGGTCAAGCAGATCCGTTCCCAAGTCCAACTCCTGCTGATTGGTCAACCCGTCGTCATCCTCATCGCCGTTCGGATCGGGGTCCGACGAATCCAGCGGATTAAACCCGTTATCCACTTCCCATTTATCCAAAAATCCGTCTCCATCAGTGTCAGCGTTTTTAGGGTTCGTACCTAAATCATATTCCTCCTGATTCGTCAATCCGTCGCCGTCCTCATCATCATTCGGGGCAGGGTCTGACGAATCCAACGGGTCAAAGCCATACTCCACTTCCCAGCCGTCAGGGAATCCGTCGCTATCCGTGTCTGGGTCCAGCGGGTCCGTTGCGGGAGTGCCATGAACCTCATCGCCGTCCGTGCGCCCATCACCGTCCGTATCGGGATTTGTTGGGTCAGTTTCCTGCTGATACTCTTCCAAATTAGTCAAGCCGTCACTATCATAATCCCCACTCGCTCCCGGGTCATTGGGGTCGGTTGGGTCAAATCCGTAATCCACTTCCCAGCCGTCAGGGAATCCGTCGCCGTCCGTGTCCGGGTCTAGTGGGTCCGTTGCGGGACTGCCGTGAACCTCTTCCCCATCCGTGCGCCCGTCACCGTCCGTGTCGGGATTTGTGGGGTCGGTTTCCTGCTGATACTCTTCCAAATTAGTCAATCCGTCACTATCGTAATCCCCGCTCGCTCCCGGGTCGTCGGGGTCGGTGGGGTCAAAACCATACTCCACTTCCCACCCGTCGGGGAGTTCGTCCCCATCAGTGTCAGCGTTTTTAGGGTTCGTACCTAAATCATATTCCTCCTGATTCGTCAACCCGTCACCATCCTCGTCATCATTCGGGGCGGGGTATGACGAATCCAGCGGATTAAAACCATAATCCACTTCCCAACCGTCCGGGAATCCGTCACCGTCCGTGTCATCATTTTTGGGGTCAGTTTCCTGCTGATACTCCTCTAAATTAGTCAACCCGTCACTATCATAATCCCCGTCCGCTCCCGGGTCGGCGGGGTTGGTGGGGTCAAAACCATAATCAACCTCCCAACCGTCCGGGAATCCGTCACCATCCGTGTCTGGGTCAAGCGGATTCGTCCCCAAGTCCGCCTCCTGCTGATTGGTCAACCCGTCGTCATCCTCGTCGCCGCTCGGGTCGAGTGTCGGCGCGGGCGTCGGGCTGGGCGTTGGGGCAGGCGTTGGGCTGGGTGTCGGCGCTGACGTGGGCACATAAACAAGGTAGGGCGCCGCTACCGTCCCGCTACCGGAGTCAAAGTTTATGTATGCGCCATACGGCATAATTGTGAGGTCGCCTTGAAAGCCCAAATATTCTTTTGCATACGTGCCTTCGGTGTCGACGGTGCCGTATAGACGCATAGCAACTGTGTTGACTACGTAATGAAGTGTCACATTCGTTGTGTTTCCCGAGGCTAGTCGCCAAGGATACTCATACCAATTTCTGATTTCCGAGGTTGAACTGTGACCTGATGTTATATTAACATACCACTCGGCTCTTGGTCCGTTGCACAGAACTTTTGCCGTAACGGGATTGTTTACCGGCTCGGAAGGACCCATTATAAAGTATTTACCTCTTAATGCGGTCAATGCATCATTCCTTGCACTGTAATATGTAGTGGCGGCTAATACGGTGCCTTCATTAGAGTCGAAAATTGTAACGCCTATTAATAAGGAAGAAAGCATAGCCAAAGCAACTATTAAGCTCAAAGTTTTTCTCGCAAATAAAAACCTCAAGGATTTAGTTAAATTGAAAAAACAATTTTTAGTGTTCATCCTCTCTCTCTCTCTCTCTCTCTCTCTAGAATAATCACGTTTTTTCATGGTTCCGCTTCCTTCCTTCTTTAAAATAAATCTTGTTGCACATAATATATCACAAAAAAACAGCTACATTGGATTTGTAACACAAATGTAATATAAATTTAATATAACTGTAACATAACTATAATATTTTTCTCTTTGAGTAAGCATCGGCAGACGCAAAAACCCCGACATTCGGCTTAAATTAACAGATTTCTCTGCCTCCGCCAAATGTCGGGACCTCTTATTTTATTTCTTTTCTATTTCATCTTAATTATATCCAAATCTCATATCCGTCGTCCTTGCGCGTGTACTCATGCTCCACCGACGCCTCGATTACATCCGCGAACGCCCAATGGTCTGTGGATAAATCGGGATATAAGCTCACATATTCGAGCGGTACGTCCTCTTCCGCCAATTTTCTCTCGAGCATACGATTGATAATCGTCACCACTTCGGCGCGAGTTATATCATTCTCCGGCTCGAATTTGCCGCCGGGATACCCCTCAATCCAGCCCTTTGACGATGCCGCCGCGATATAATCATACGCCCAATGGTCGGCGTGTACGTCCGTGAACGTGTCCCCGTAGTTCTCGTCCGGCTCCAGGAAACGCGCTGCAATTGCGGTGAATTCCGCCCTCGTGATGTTCTGCTCCGGCATAAACGTCCCATCCTTATATCCCTGCAAAATCCCGACCTGAGCGAGATATTTCACCGACTGCTCGTACCATTCGCCTCCCGTTATATCGCTGAATACGCTGTCAATAGCGTCGTTTTTCCCCTCATCCTTGAGCAGGCGGAAGAACATCGCAGACACCTCCGCGCGAATAATATTGTTGTCCGCCTTGAACTCGCCGTCCTCGTACCCGTTCACGTACTTGACGTGCGAATCAGCCTCCAGCAGCGGCTTTTTCGCAGGTGTGACCCTATGCGCCGTGTAGACGAATTCCACAACCGTTTGCCCCGCCTTTATCACGACGGTTTTGCTCTGTTCCTGCCCGTCCGTCAAAACATAATCGTCCAACGTCGGCGCATTCACGGTTTGCTGGCTGCCCTCGTCCGCCGATGCGGAATCGGAATACACCACCGCGCCATCTTCGGTTATACAGCGGACAATCAAGGTTGCGTCGGTCTTGCCACCGCCACCACCACCGCCGCCACCGCCGCCGCCGCTACCTCCACCACTGCCGGGGTAGTCATTGGGATTAAGCGGATTAGTGCCGAAGTCTATTTCCGTCCCATCGTTATAGCCGTCGCCGTCTGTGTCGGGGACAAGCGGATTCGTCGCGGGATTACCATGGACCTCCTCGCCGTCCGTGCGCCCATCGCCATCCGTGTCCGGGTTGGTCGGGTCGGTTCCCCGCTGATACTCTTCCCAATTGGTCAAACCATCGTTATCATAGTCGCCATCCTTGCCCGGGTCATTGGGGTCGGTAGGGTTAAATCCGTACAAATCTTCCCAATCATCGGGGAATCCATCACCATCGGTATCACCGCTAGGCGTAGATGATGGCGTCGACTCGGGCGTTGAGTCGGGCGTCGACTCGGGCGTCGGGTCAGGTGTTGGGTCAGGCGTTGGGCTGGGCGTCGGCTCAGGTGTCGGGCTGGGCGTCGGCTCAAGAGTTGGCGTCGGTATCGGGTCACCGGAAGCGTTTCTCGTATGTACGGAGATAATATATGGGTCGCTCAACGTTCCCGTGCCGGAATGGAGATATCTCCCCTCCGAAAAGAATGCCACTTGTTCCTCCGCCGTTTTTATGCCTACCGCTTGCGTCCCCGCCATGCTTGTATTGCCAAAATAAGTGTATGACGGCATTCCACATATATAATGTACGCCTGATATGGAGTAGACGCCGTCAGAAGTTACGGAGTAAAGGTAATAAGAATATGAAGAGGTCACCGTAAGAACGCTACCGCCTGTAATATTGTAGTATATCGGAATATCTGTATATTGTCGGGTTTCTTTGCTGCTCAAGTAATTTTCACCGGAATAAGCCCAAAACTGGACGTGATAGCTTCCCCTCAAAAGCTGCGTTATCTCATCGCCATCATAGTGAGGTACGGGCGTGGGCGCCGGTGTTGGACCGTTTGGAGTAGGGCTCGGGCTGGGGCTCGGCGTCGGCGCTGCGGTTGGCGCGGGTGTCGGGGCGGAAGATGGCACATAAACGAGATAGGGCGAAGCCACCGTTCCGCTGCCGGAGGCTATAGTTGCGCCATACGGCATAATTGTGAGGTCACCTTGAAAGCCCAAATATTGCCTCGCGTACGTGCCTTCGGTGTCGACGGTGCCGTATGTGCGAAGCGCCACCGAATTGAACACGTAATGAAGCGTCGCATACGTTGTGCCGGAGGATGTTTGCCAAGGGTATTCATACCAGCCTTTTGTGTATGTGCTGGAACCATGGCTTGACGTTATGTTATGGTACCACACGTCTTTGACCGACCCGCGCGTAACCTTGCTACTGACGGGGTTGTTTGTCGGTGCGGAAGGACCCATTATAAAGTATTTGCCCCTTAAAGCGGTCAACGCGTCATTTCTTGTGCTGTAATACGTAGCCGCATACGTGGTTGCGTCTTCATCGAGGTCAAACAATGTGATGCCCGGGCACAAAGAAATAAGCATAGCCAAAGATAGCATTAAGCTCAAAATCTTGCGCCCGGAAAAGCTTGCGTCGCATACTTCCTCTTTCACTTTCACGCCTTTTTTAGCAGCGCTTCTTGTGGAATAATTACTTTTTTTCATAGTTTATCTTCCTTTCGTTTTAATTTTCCGTAGCGTGTCATGCGTACTTGTTCTTGCCGCGAAAATATTCAATAGGAAATTTTTGATATATTTCCCCACATTTATATAATACCACTTTTACGCCCCGCGGTCAATGCTAAAATCGGGCTGTTATGTTAAGATTGTGTAAAGACGGCGCAAAAAATTAAAACCCGTACAAATAAATAAGCCTCAAAAGCACATTTACATAACGCTTTCGAAGCTATGTTTCTTAAATTCATTCACTTTGGGAGGTTTATTTTGTCGGTCCCCCGAGAGTTTGTAATTCTTTGTTATAAATGTCCCGCACCTGTTTTGCAAATGAGTTTAGTTGAGCATGCATTTCATCCACTTCTTCAATTGTTCTGCAGCCACAAGCCAGATGTCCCATAACATAACTAAGTTTTTCTAACCATAATTGCCGTATCGGATGGTTTTCATCGTCCTGTCTTCCCAATTCACAAAGATAGCGGAAAAACTCAGAAGTGCAGGCTGCCATGTGTTCACGAAGATCATCCCTTGCAAAGGCCAGCTTGCGAATGTAATCATGCCCCCAAACTACTTTCATACCATCGTCCATTTTTTTACTCCTTTCAAGTTTTTTTAGAGGAAACCCGCACCAAAAGGTCTCTTATTTTGCCTCTATTTTTGGCTCTTTAACAATCGGCGAAAGACTTTTCCCTTCAATGGACTGCTGTAAAGGCTCGCGAGGGTCTAAATCAGGCGTTTTTGCAGAATTGTAGACCTCACTACCGTCCCTTCCTACAATTCTAATTTGTTCAAATTCACCCGATTTATGTAATACACTACTGCTTTCCGCAAGGGTTTCAACTACTGAATTAAAATATCCGATGCCTACTTCACGAGGGAATATTTCCGATTCCTTTCCTGCTGCTATTTCCTCTTCCCTGGATTTAGTCGCATCTGCAAATCTTTCTTGTGTCCCGTTCCAAGCAGTGTACTTGTCTGTCGCGATGATTTCAACACTAGCGGAAGCATACCCCTTTTTCTTAAAAATCCTCGCCATCCTAATAGCGTATCGGGGATTGCGAAGAGTTCCATCTATAATCACATTATACCCCGCTTCTCTAAGTTTTTTTAGCAAACCTCTTGACACTCGGCGGGCAAATTTGTTTGTTTTAATTGAATAATAACTCGGCTCTTCGGCTTTCACCTCCGGCAGTTCTCCGATTTCAAATATATCTTTTGCTTTTGGATGATATTTTCGATATCGATCAATGTCCACTGCAATAATATTTTCCTTATATTCTTCTTCTATATTTGTAATGGCACGGCTTTTTCCGGCGCCCGGCAATCCTCCCATAAAAATAATAACACGAGGCTGTTCCGAAAAAGTTTTATCCTTAGTCAATATCCTAAAGTAATCTCCAATTGTGGCTTTAACGTCTTCGGCAGTAAACGCATCTGTATAATCATCGAATTTTTCGTTCATATTTTCCACGCTCCCTTGATGGAAAAATTAGATGTGAATTTTTATCTCGACGGTCTTCCAAGCGTTTGCAACTCTTTTTTATAAATGTCCTGTGCCTCTTTTCCATATGCAATTAGTTGTGTACGCATTGCATCCACTTCTTCAATTGTTTTGCATTTAAAAGCCATCTTCCCCATAGGATGAATTTTTTCCGCCCATATTTGCAGTATCGGGTGGCTTTCATCGCCCGGTCTGCCCAATTTTCTGACATAGCGAAAACACTCAGAACTGGAAGAATCTATGTGTTCACGAAGAACATCCTTTGCAATATCTAGCTTATAATCGTCATCCAGCACAACTTCCCTATCCATAACATCGTCCACTTTTTTGCTCCTTTCAAGCTTTTTCTTATTAGCGGAAATCCACGCCAAAAGTCCTTTTTTTGTTTCCCCTGTGCCTACTCCCAATATTCCATCTAATGTACCCATATTATCACATCCTCCCTAAAAAGTCAAGTGAAAATATACATATTTTACCTTTTCTATAATTTAATTTTAACACATTTTCGCCTAAAAGTCAAGCGTTTTTATAATGAAATAACGCGAAAGGAGCCTTAGAAGCTATTGACTAATGCGGGGGTTTGTGATATAATTCACATATAAATGTGGAGCCGCGCACGGTAAAAGCGGCATTTAACGGGGTTAGGCGGGAGGCTGAGGCTATGCGAAGCGTTTTAATAACAGGCGGCGGTACCATTGAAAACATTGATAATGTGCGGGGAATCACGAATTTTGCGACCGGACGGCTGGGGAGCTTGATTGCGGACGAATTTGCCGACAGCTATAAAACCATCTACATATGCGGTCAAAACGCGTGTCTGCCCCGCAACGCGGACGTGAGCATTATCCGAATCAAGTCCACGGAAGATTTGGCGTATGAATGCCGCAAAACCCTAGAAAACGAGCAAATTGACGCGATTATACACAGCATGGCGGTAAGCGATTATTGCGTCGATTACGTCACCGATGCCACGGGGGAAATCCTGCAGAGGGGCAAAATTAGTTCGCAGTGCGGCGAGCTGATTCTGCACCTGCGCAAAACCCCCAAAGTTATCGCGATGTTCAAGGATATTGCCCCGAAAAGTATGCTGGTGGGCTTCAAGCTGTTGAGCGACGCCAACCGCAGCGCGTTTGTCCCCGAGGCGCAGCGGCTCCTACGCGAAAATAGCTGTGATATGGTGGTTATTAACCGCCTCGAGGACATATCCGGCGACAAACATATCGCCTGTCTCGTAGACAAGGACGGCGCGATTGCCGCATGGCAGACAAAAAGCGGGATTGCGAAGGGGGTTTTTGAGCATGTCGAAAAATGTTTTGCTGGGCGTGAGCGGGAGCATTGCAGCATATAAAGCCGCGGAACTCGCGTCAACTTTGATAAAACGCGGGCATTGCGTCAAGGTGATTATGACCGAAAACGCCGCGAAATTCGTCACTCCCCTCACGTTTCAAACCATCACAGGCAACGAGGTGAGCGTCGACGGATTCGCGCCGGTCGAGCATTTTGACGTGCAGCACATTTCGCTCGTTAAATGGGCGGATTTAGCGGTAATTGCACCCGCGACCGCCAACGTAATCGCCAAAATCGCCTGCGGAATTGCAGACGACCTGCTGACGACGTTTATGCTCGCCTTCCCGCGCGAAAAACGCAGATTTATTGCGCCCGCCATGAACACGGGCATGTACGAAAACGCGGCGGTGCAGGACAACCTAAAGCTGCTGGAAAAGCGCGGATTCGAGATAATGGAGCCCCGCGAGGCACGGCTGGCGTGCGGCGACACGGGCAAGGGCGCAATGATGAAAACCGCGGATATACTCAAAAGAATCGAGGCTTCGGCGTTATGAAAGAGATTGATATCGCGGAGCTTTCCGCCTTTAAAATAGGGAATGCGCAGAATAAATCCGCGCAAACGGGCGTAAGCGTCGTCATATGCGAGCGCGGCGGCGTGTGCGGCGTGGATGTGCGGGGCGGGTCGCCTGCGACGCGGGAGATTACCAAATTAGGTCCTATTTACAACAATAAATGCGCCCACGGCATCGTTCTGGCGGGCGGGAGCAGCTTCGGGCTTGCCGCGGCGGACGGCGTTATGCGTTTTCTTGAGGCGCGGGGCGTCGGGCGGGACACGGGAATCGCTAAAATCCCCAATGTTGCGGCGGCGAGCTTGTTTGATTTGAAGGTTGGCGACGGGAAAGTGCGTCCTGACGCCGATATGGGGCGCGAGGCTTGCGAAAACGCTTTCGCGGGCGGGCAGGTAACAAGCGGAAAGTATGGCGCGGGGTGCGGCGCAACGGTCGGGAAAGCGCGTGATATGGCTCATTCCATGGCGGGCGGGCTGGGCGTTGCGGCATTTCGGCAGGGTAATTTGGCTGTCGGGGCGCTTGCGGCGGTCAATTGCATTGGCGATATTGTGAAAAACGGCGAGATTATCGCGGGAACTCTGGGTGACGACGGTACATTCGCGGACAGCGAAAAAATCATAGTGAGCCAATACGCCAACGTCAAGGATTTTTTTAGCGAAAACACCATTTTGGCGGTTATAATGACCAACGCGGACTTAGATAAAGCGGAAATGACGCGCGTCGCCATGCAGGGGCAAAACGGAATCGCGCTGGCAATCAGACCGCCGCACTCCATTTTTGACGGCGACACATGCTTCGCAATATGCTCGGGCGAGGTTCGCGCATCGCAGGACGCCGTCGGCATTTTGGCGCGCGAAGCGGTGAAAACCGCGATATACAAAAGCATATTTCCGTCTTTACACAAACTTAACATAATTCCTTAGAAAACGTATTGAAAATATGCGTATTATATGTTATAATTATTATATATGGGTACTTAATTGAAAGTAAACGGGGGAGAGCTTATGAAAAAAATGAATGAAAAAGCTGAATTTGTGAAATCTTGTAAAGTTTTGGGGATTGAGCCGTACGACGCGTTGCACGCGAAACCGTTCTCTATTTGGGAGGCTTATTTCGCTGCCGCCCGCAAACTATATCCGGACTTTAATCCGAATCTTCCGGCTGAGAAATTCAGGGCGACAAATCCCGAATTTATGGAACTTATGAATGCTTATGATTTTTTAGTGAGATACAAGATTGATTTCAAAAAACGCGCTAAAGAGCCGGTATTCCATGCAGCGCCAATCAAAAAGAATCCGACGCGGCAGGATAAGGTTGCGGAGGAGGAGTTAAAAATGAATGAAGAAGATAAAAAATTTTTAAATTGCTTTAAAATCTTAGGGATTGAGCCGCATGACGTGTTGCAGGCTACGCAGTCCAGCCTTAAAACCTCCTTTTTAAATGCCGCGGACAAACTCAATCAGGACCACAATCTGAACTTTCCGGCTGAAGAACTTAAGGCGACGGACCCCAGATTTTTGGAGCTTAAGAACGCATATAATTTTTTGGCAAAACAGTTGGATGCTTTTCAGAAACGCGTTAAGGAGCTGATATTGCTTGAGGCGCAAAGTAAAAATGAGCAGCCGCAGAGCAAGGGAGCCACGGAGGCGGAGCTCGCGGATTTTGCGAAATTATTGATTGAAATGCACCATGTATCTAACGTCCTACCTCCCGCAGAGGAAGGCGTCTATACCATCTCCGGCGGAGGAAATTACCACGTAAAAATGGATAAAAGGAACGGTTCACGGAGCTTCAAAGTCCTCCACCCCGACAAAACTTGGCATAATTACGATACCGTTTGCATAATAGCGGACATGCTTTTTATGTCCGATAAAAAAGTGACGGTCGGGAATGGGCTTACAGAAAAAATCCAGCATTTTGAGCCGTTTACGCCCACTAAAAAACTTTTGAAAGACGCAAAATCGTCTTCAAACAACCTTATTCACGGAATTAAAAAAGCGCTATCCACACGGCTCGAAAATAAGATTAAACGGGGGTAATTCCGCCGTTGGTGCCACGCACTCCACACATAGGCTTCGGAGTGCGTTATTTTCGTCGCGCTCGGCAATTATCGGAAATTAACTGTTGCATTATGCGCGCGCGTGTGATATAGTTAAGCAAAGGCACGTGCGGCGCACAGCCGAATTTTGAAAGGAATGAAACATATGAAGTTGGGAATTGTCGGGCTGCCCAATGTGGGGAAAAGTACGCTATTTAACGCAATAACTAAGGCAGGGGCAGACGCCGCGAACTATCCCTTTTGCACCATTGAGCCGAACGTGGGCATTGCGGTCGTACCCGATGAGCGTCTGGACGCGCTTGCCGAGATGTACTCCCCCGAAAAAATCACGCCGGCTATCATCGAATTCGTGGATATCGCGGGGCTTGTGCGGGGCGCGAGCAAGGGCGAGGGGCTGGG
>JAISFC010000002.1 GCA_031263785.1 Clostridiales bacterium
GCAACCGACCAATATGGACGGGTTGTCATGACCCGCACATCCGCTGACGGCTCGGCTGATATGGACGAGATAAACTACCTCATAGATAAAAGCGTTGAGGCTCAGTCAATTAAAGGGTACGCGAGCAGCTCTGTGAGTTTGACGTATAATTCCAGAGAAAGCCTCGCGGATATTGCAAATGAAGTCGAGCGGATTCTTGACGTTTTTGGTGTGCGGTTTGCGGACATGCAATCAACTATTATGGATATAAATTGGCAAGATGCAAAAAACGAATACGACGCCCACGTCAACAATAATTACGATTATAAAAAACCCGTGTTGCCCATTTTGTTGAACAATTTCGGTTCGATGCACTTTAGGACGAATTATGTCGAATACCCCGAGCCTAATTATTATTTAACCGTTCGTTTTATCGCGGACTGAAAGGAGCATGTGTATGCGCAATCAAAACTCAAATGACAAATATGCAATAATGTCTGTATGGTTCCCTTTTGTGAATCTTTTGTTTACGCTCGCCATGGTGTTCTTGGCAACTATCTTTTTGGCTATGTCGGACACTAACATCGAAGAAGTTTACTTAGGAATTGTCTTTGCAATGAGCTTATGGGGATTGGGAGTCAATATAAAATATGCGGTTTCTTTTGGGCTTAAAGCGGGTAACAAGAAATGGCTGGCTGTTTTGGGGATTGCGATTTCGGTTTTTATGGCGTTATTTGCGCTGTTGTCTGTGATGATGTATTTCATTGATGTTAAGACGGGCTCAACGACAAAAATAGGCGTATTCCCAATTATATATATGGCATTGATAGCGTGGGCGAATAAGGCGTTTGTTGGTAGAATGTTTAAGGGCAAAAAGCCCGAGCTGCCGCCCGCTCCGCTTGTTATGGATAAATCTGATGCCGCTATTGCAAGTGGCGGAAGGTTAAAAGGATATATGAGTTGGGCAATTATAATTGTAGCTGTGGTTGCCATTGGTTGGTTTGTTCAGGGATGTTATTTCAATTTCGTCGTTTCTCCACAAAAACAGTTGGAACATTATCTGGCTTCAAAATATAAAGGCGTAGAATTTGAGTATGTCCAAAACTTCGAAAAGGTCGAGCTTGGATCTAAACATGATTTGGTAGACAATTTTACACGCAATATGAGATGGAGTTTTTCAGTTTATCCCAAAGATAACAAGAACCTAAAGTTTGGGGTACACAGCTTTAACGACATAGAAAACACAAGTTATTCAACCGGTTCGGGGCGTAGATTTTTATGGGTGCTCAATACAGACGATTTTGATGATGTCCTCCTCGGCGAAATTGCGGAAATGTTGCCGCCATTAGATATATACAATCCCGATAGCGATGAAGTTAATGCGAAAAGAATATATGAAGCGATAAAACATGTCGAAAGCCTGAATGAGAAATATGGGGTGAAATATAAATATAGGCATTACCTTGACGTACAGGTCTTTATAGGTAACAGTGGGGATAAAATTTATGATACTGAAATCGGAGGAATTCACACATTGGAAAGCATTGCCTATAGCATCGAACGGGCAAGGGATGATATTCTAAGATTTATCCATGAGTAAAAGCGTTGAAATAATGCGGTTACTAAGCAACCATTCACGAAGATAGTTTACGTAAAAGGTATACCACTTTAAATATCTTATTATCTCATTTTCTTTTTGACAAAATCGTAAATATTGTCCTTATCTATGTATAAATTGGCAGAGCTTAGCAGTCCGGATTGAGCGCTTTCCTTTTTTTCAAAATAGCCGCTGGCATAACTGCCCCAAGCATCATGCCATTCATAATAATCGCTGTCACGATATTTTGTCAGCAAAACGCCTTTAGCCTTAAAATTTGTATTAAAATCATCTAATGTTTCAAACTTTTTACTGTCGTAACCGCTGAAATCCACCGCACTATTCAATATATCTTTATCAGGGATGCGCAAATTAAGCGTTAGATTTTCCTTGCGGTATACCACCAATAAAATAGCGTACCCGTCCTCATCTCTTCCGTTATAAATCTGATTTTGTTCTTTTCCGTCATATGACCAAACAAAGTATTGCTCGACTGAATCCGAATACATGCTGAAACGTTCCTCGCTCGGAGTAAATCCGACTATACCCGAAATCTCTTTGACACTCATTTTTATATCTAATTTATCCCAATCCTCTAAAATTTTAGCCTTTGGGTTCGGTATATTAGGGCGTTCCACAACCTTGTCAATTTTGACTATCAGCGATTTATCATGAATTTTTTGAATGCCCGTCACTGCTCCGCCTATCAAAAGGGCAACTACCAAAAACAAAATAAATTGCAGGACAACATTTCTGTTTTTATACCACTGAACTAAGCTTCCCATAGTTAGCCTCCTAATATAATTTAGCGTATCAACGTATCAACGAAGATAAAACGGAAGCGGCAATAGCGCCGATAAGAACTCCGTTTGCAGTATTTTTAAGCTTGGGGTTTTTGCCGGTAACAAGCCAAAATATCAAAACCGCACCCCATATTGCGTAATTCAAATATGTCAGTGAAAATATGGACATATTAGAATTGAGAAACATAATAAAAATCAGCCGTCTTAATGCCTCAATTGCAAACGCAATACCCACGCCTATCCAAAACCCTTTTGCCTTCAAATCCATATTTATCCCTCTTTCCTTTGTTTATGACCTAATTTTATCATACAAAATGAAACTTGTCAAGGATTTTGTTAAATTAAAATATCTTTTTTGGTAAAGAGTTATCGCCCAAGCTGTTTTATAATTCAAGTATAACGATTGAGCTTGCTGGAGGATGTTTGTGTGACGAATTATATTTATTATATCATGGGGTGTTGGATATGCCATCGAAACGAAGCAACAATATATACTTATTAGCGGACAAAATCAAGAAATTACGCGAACAAAAGGGGCTAACTCAAAGTGAGCTGGCGCGAAAACTGGACCTGACCCGTTCGAGTGTAAATGGTTGGGAAATGGGGCTTGTCGTCCCTTCAACGCAGATTATCGTGGAATTGTCGCATGTCTTTAATGTGTCCGCCGATTATTTGTTAGGGTTAGACGAGCAAATCACTTTGCGCGTAAATGGCTTGACCGACAAAGAAATCGCCAGTTTAATGAGCATTATTGAATGTTACAAAGAGAGTAAATCCTAAACCGGTTAGTATTACTAACCAGTTCAATTCATTATAAATTTGCTCATAAATTCTTCCGGCGACATTATAGTCCCGTCCGGAAGCAATACGTAGCTATACGCGTTGTTTTCTCTTGCAATGATAAACGCTCCGTCAGTCCAATCAAATTTGCCTTCGCCGGTTATTCTTGTCTCGCTTTGCGAACTCCCCCAAGAAACAGTAGAAGTCGTAACATTTATATACTTAAAACCATAATTGTCGTGTCCGTTGTCAATCTTGTATATGTAGGTTGAATATGATATTTCAGCCGATGATTGCCCTATGAAAATAGCAACATAATCCTGCGGTATGTTCGTTCGCGAATAATGCCAATAATACAAGCCTATCGCTCCTATTATTACAATCGCTGATGCCGTCCATAAAATCCATTTCTTTCTCATACTATTACCTTCCTCTTATATAAATTTTATTTATTTTTTCATCTCATTCCAGATGCTCAAAAGCATAATTTACCACTACATATCTGCCGTCATATCCATCGCCCAGCCGCCAATTTGTGTAAAGCGGGTGGTTGTCCTTAAATTCCTGCAATTCCCCCCACTCTTCAAAATGTCCCGTATCCTTCTGTTGCTTTTTTCCGTCTACTACGGTATAATACGCTATAATTTCCCATCGTCTGTCCGCGTAAATTCTTATTTCGCTTGGTATGCCGCCGTTTAACTCCGCGGTTATTACAACGGTATCATGATAGTAGTCGTTTTTTTGAAATGCAGTACCAGAAACGCAAAGTAACGTAAAAATCACACTAACTACACATATTATTAATACAATTTTTGTATATTTCATTGAATAACGCAAGAATGCAAAGGCTAAGAACGCGAGCAAAAGTAATATACCTTCAATAAGCGCCATTAAAATTATGTACAGCGTTATCATAAAGAAATTAACTATCGGCGCTACATTTGAGCCGTCAAAAAATGGTACTTCTTTATAATATGGAAAAGGCAGCGCTGAAATAAAGGCAAAAATTATTGCCATAATCGTCAATATTAGAATGGGGATTAAAACAATGCCCGCATTTTTGGCTACTTGTTCCGCTTCGTCCTTGAATATGGCTTTAAGTACGATTTTTGCAATCAGCCCATACAACGACATAACCGCAACAAATGATGATAAAAACAGCCAAAAGTTAAATTCGCCGCCCGGCTGCCGAATGTTTAGCGATAAAGCAAGTGATATGTACAGCAAAAAAACGTAAATAACCGCAAAAATCATTGCTTTCCAGTTGGATTTTACATAAATTAAGCCCTTGTTCCACATCAAATATCACCATCCCGCGCACGCAGCCTCATCGCTGAAGCTCAGTCAGAAACCGCCGAGTCCCCTTTCAAGGAATCTGCCTACCACTTTATTATCAATCTTTGCCGCCAGCGTCGCGTTTGCAAATCGGGCGTCGTCCGTTACATCCTTCAGAACGGTTAGCCCTTGCGGCGGTACAAACGCTTGTCCCGTTTTTTCAATCCCCTTTAATTCCAATATCGCCTTGCCGCCCAGCTGCAGGCACTCCTCCTCCGAATAGACATCCAGCGTTAAATATTGATTGTCGACGGCGGACGAATATCTTGTCTTCGTAATTGTACTTTTAGACGGGTCCGCCTGCGCTAACAGCAGCTGATATTCCTTTTCATCTCTCGGCATATACTCACGAACAACTCTATTCAGCCCCGCTCCCTCTTTTTCGGTGTAATAATATGTAATATCGCCGCCATTGCGGACTTTTCTAACTCTGCGCTCCATTTTGGGATTGTCGGATTTCAGATACGTCTGCTCAATCTCCTGAACCACGCAATTATTTTCGGCGGCAAACGCGCTTAAATCGGCGGAAATATCAACCAAATACCTCCGCTGGGTCCTCATGGGCGGCGTCACGCCTATAATCGAATATACAGCGTTAAACAAACGCTCTTCCTTGCCCTTCCAGCCGAACTCGTCATTCCTGAATATCTGCAAATTATGGTGCCCTGCCCAGCTCATTTGGATTCTATCCTCCGTCTCCCTCGCCTGCTCCACCGACCTCTCATACCTCCCGGGGGTATTGCCGCTGAATTTTTCCCACATATCCTCCGCGCCGTAAGCGGTGGTCACAATGTTGAAAACAGCGTCATACCTCTGCCTTAAATTCTCCTCATTCAAGCCCTTATCCTGCAGCAATCGCCGCCAATTTTCGGGCGAACAATAGGCTTTATTATCGAAAAGCCCTCTGTCGTAAAAAATAATAACGTCCTGCCCCTGTTCCCTGTAAAATTGCGCCGCCAATCGCGCGTTTTCTTCGTTTGAAAGCATTTTATTTATTACAATCGTTTGGAATAGCAAATCCGGTATTTCCCCCGACTTAATCCCGCTGCTCCTAACCTCCGTCGCAACCTCGGATATCGTGATTACCTTAAAACCTTTCTCTTCCAGCGACCGCTTGCAGGACGAAATAAACGTGCTTTTGCCGCCGCAGGGTCCGCCCGTAAGCGTAATTTCCCACATTTTTCCACCTTTAATGCCGGGCAAGCCTTTTTGCGCCAATGACGCGTTTTTATAGCTTTTGTCCTCCGTAATATCTTTGCCGAACCAATCGGGAGCGGCGAACTTTTTCGCTTCCCGCACAGTCGGAAATTCCAATTCGGCAACAATCAAGCCGCTTAAATTGCCCTCATAGAGGTCTAATTCAATATCTCTCCCCGCCGACCCCGTTTTATTACCCGGAATTTTATAACGGGTTTTCTTGATTATTTCGCCTTGACGTCCGGCTGCTAACCTCTCATATTCCGCCCTCGGGATAGGCTTTTCAATTTCTTGCCGAAATAATAATTGATTGCCGTTGCTTATTTTTTCGGTAATAAAGTATGTATCGTTGCTTTTCCTAAGGCGTATTTCGCTCAGATTTCTCGGCGATGGAAATTTAAGGTAAATTTGCTCAATTTCAAATTTCTCCGCAATGCTTAACAAATAGCTTGGAATGTTTTTCTCACTTATTAAAAATTTTCTTTCGATTTCAGCCGCCATTTTCGGCGCTCCCCCCTTTTATTACTGACGCTATTTTATCACATAATGTAGAAAAATGCAAGCATTTTCATAAGCTTATCAATATATCGGACCGCCGCCTTTACCCCCGTACCGCCCTTCATTTTTGGGTAATAATTTTAAAATTGAATGTTTTTTGTCTGTATGCCCGCTCTCCGGCAAGAATTGTTTAATCGTTTCAGCATTATTACCATCGAAAACCTTGTTCAGCGCATGACGGCACAGATTCAAATAATACGACATTTCGGGGTCGTCAAAACTAACCGTGCTGGCTTTTTGGTCTACGCTATCCAAATATTTTACAAGCCCCGTTATAAATGCCGCGCTTTTAGCGGTGAGAGGCTTTGGCGTCCCCGCGTACACCTTGCCGACATCGCCGAAATCGTGCTCAATCTCGAAAATTTGGGGCATTACTACCTCTCTCAATGCTCTTGGTCTAAGCTGAAAAAGCCGCTCTATTTCTTCAAGCGAAAACGTCGTTTGCATATCTTTGAATAATTCAAACATTTCTTCCCTATGCGTCACAAGGTTCGCTCGGCGCTGCTTTTCTTTTTCCAAATCCGTGAATATTCTCCAATAACTTCTATCGATTTCAGTTAATATAATCTGAATATATGGCTTGTTTACCACTTTTTCCAGAATTCCCACACCTAAGTTCTCGGCGGATTTTAAAACTGAGGCAATCCCGAACAAATCGCTCCCCAAATGCTCTCCTATTTCGCCATGCGGACGGTTAGGGAAAATTCCTTCGATAAATATATCGTCATTATCAATTTGAGCTAGAATTTTTTGCGTATAATAAGCCGGCGCTTTGTGTTTGCACAAAATATCCTCGTAAGAAAGCAGCCTTCTAATTATATCCCTGTTCCTCAAGATTCGGTCCGGATTATTGATTTCGCAATTTTCAAGCTCTGTTTCCTCTATAGTTTTAACGTCCGTTTCAGGAAGCTCGGACTTAGGCAAATCCAACGCATATGAAAGCTCATTGCGGGAAAATCCGAATTTGATAAAAGCCTCGGAAAGCTTGAGCTTTATCGCCTTTTGCGCGGCTTTATATTCCTCCGTGGTCGAGTATCTTTCATTATGCGGCGTTATGCTATGATACAAATTTTTCACAAGATTCACCCTGTGCTCTTTGTTATCAATGCCCGTTATTATGTACAAATCGCTGCTATTATTTACGTCGATATTTGTAAAGCCTTTTTCGCGGTCATAAAATAAATTAGGTCTGCTGGCGTCAAAAAAAAGACCAAAATCATGTATTTCTATATTGTCTGTCGCCAGGCTGTCAAAATGCTCTTGCGGAGCTTCGGCAATCAATTTCATAGTGGCAAAATTAGTTTCCGCCACCGTTTCCTCCTTATTTTCGCCTTCGACGTCCCTGCGAACATCAATAAGCGTCCCCTTCGCCCGCTCCTGCAAAATGTAAAAATTACCGTCATCAACGCGGGTATCATAAGTTTCGCACACGCCAAACCCTAACTTTTTTAATTCATTGACGCTTTCACAGTCCGCACCCTTCGCGCCCTCCGCGCCGCCGCGCAACAAAACAACCCCGTCGTCCTCAAACGCCCAGCACGATTTATTGACGCCTGCCGAATCGCGCTGACGGGTCTTTGATATTTCTATGTAGTAACCAATGTCTTTCAACAAACATCATCCTTTATAAAATAACAGCGCTGTAGTCCATTATATTTATATTACAAAGGTCAAGTGAAAGACATCGCAAAAAAACCGCGCTTGGCTGCCACATCCCGAAGTTATTTCAAGTTTTCCGTAAACCTATGCATTATTGCGGCAATCTGCGCTCTTGTGGCGCTGCCCCGCGGGTCAATCGTGTTATTGCCCACGCCGTTTATAATCCTCAGCTTGTTCAACGTCTGTATGGCGTTTTTGGCGTAATCCGCAATCTCTTCTTCATCCGCAAATTCGACGTACAAATCAATTACGGTCGGGTTGATTTGGGCATAATCCATATACCGCTCCAGAATCACCGCCAAATCCTGCCGGGTGATGCTGTCGTTCGGCGCGAACAGACTATCCGACATGCCGTTTACAAGCCCGTTTTGCGTCGCCCACCGCACCGCCGACGCGTAATATTCGTCCGCCGATACGTCGCTAAACGCGATATCCCCGCTCACATTTAATCCCCCAGCCAACCGATGGAGCGCCGTCACAAGCATGCCCCTCGTCATAGGCTCGTTGGGACCAAACATAGTGTCGCTTATACCGTTGAATATCCCCTGCTTATGCGCCCATTCCACATCCGCCGCGAACCAGTCCGCCTGCGACACGTCGGCAAAAGGCTGCTCACTCGGTTTGACTTCCGTCGCGGTGTCAACTACCGTCACCGTAAGCGTCGGGTCCGTGCCGCCCTTCATGTTAAAAGTAATGACCGCCGTGCCCGCTTTGAGCGTCGACAAATATTCCTTTTTGATAGTGTATGTATTGCCGCTGACGGTATAATCCGTGTCCTTTTTTAGCGTGTAACTGCCGTTATAAATTGACAATAAAGTGTAGCTCCCTTTGGTCAGCGTAACGGCAATATCACGGTAATCAGCCCCATTGCGATTATTATCAAAGGTCGCCCGGGATATATTAATGCTCCCCGAAACCGGAGACGAATCGTCATCTTTTGAGCTACTTCCGCCGCCGCCACTGCCGCTACTGCTCGCGTCTCTGTATGTAAGCGATAATGTTACGCCCAAGGTTTTGCCCGCCAACCCCGTGGGGCTTGAGAAATATGAACTTGTTACAGTATTTCGCGAGCTCCACAACGTCCCTTCGGAATAAGTTAGGTATGTGTTTTCAAACGACGCATCTTCGTCAATCGCGATATCTCCACCCCAATGACCGCTATTGCTGCTGCTCTCGTAAAGTGTGAGCGAAAACAATTGACCCCAGCCGGAAAAACTTGTCAATTTGTTCAGCCCCGTTAAATTCAGCAAGATAATATTGTTGTAGCAACAGTCCATTTCCTCCAGATTGCTAAGCCCCGACACGTTAAGCGACGTCAACGCATTATCCGCGCATATAAGCGCCGTCAAGCCGCTAAGCCCCGACAGATTCAGCGAAGTCAGATTATTTGTGAAGCAAGAGAGATACTCCAAATTGCTAAGCCCCGCAACATTCAGCGAAGTCAGCGCGTTATCGGAGCAATCAAGCTCTGTTAGATAGCTAAGCCCCGACGCATTCAACGAGGTCAGCCCGTTGGTGTAGCAATAAAGTATCTCCAGATTGCTAAGTCCCGATATATTCAGCGAGGTGAGCTCGTTCTCGTAGCAGTAAAGCTCCGTTAGATTGCCAAGCCCCGACAAGTCCAGCGAAGTAAACAAGTTGTTGACGCAGTCGAGGTACAACAAATTGCTAAGCCCGGACGCATTCAATGAGGTCAGCCCATTGTAGGCACATGAAAGTTTCGTCAAATTGTTAAGCCCCGATAGGTCCAGCGAGGTCAACGCGTTATCGGAGCAGTTAAGCTCCTCCAAATTGCTAAGTCCCGACACGTCCAGCGAGGTTATCCCATTGCTGTAACAATAAAGCCTTTTCAGGCTTGTAAGCGCTGAAAAATCTTGCGAAACTAATTCGTTTCCTCCACAGCCAAGAATCTCCAAATTGCTAAGCCCCGATAAATTCAGCGAATTAAGCTTGTTGTCGGAGCAGTCAATCAGTCCCAGATTGCTAAGTCCCGATACATTCAGCGAGGTCAACTCGTTGTCGTTGCACCAAAGCGTCTCCAAATCGCTAAGCCCGGACACATCCAGCGAGGTCAGACCGTTATAGTCGCACAAAAGCACCGCCAAATCGCTAAGCCCCGATAGGTCCAGCGAGGTCAGCTCGTTCTCGTAGCAGTAAAGATACAACAAATTGCTAAGCCCCGATAGATCCAGCGAGGTCAGCTCGTTGTTGAAGCACCAAAGCTCCTTTAAATTACTAAGCCCGGACACATCCAGCGAGGTCAGCTTGTTATAGGAGCATACAAGCTCCACCAGATTGCTAAGCCCCGATACATTCAGCGAAGTCAGCTCGTTATCGTAGCAGGTAAGCGCCTCCAGATTGCTAAGCCCCGCTACGTTCAACGAATTAATCTTGTTATAGGAGCAGTCAAGCACCTCCAGATTGCTAAGCCCCGCTACATTCAGCGAGGTCAGCTCGTTCTCGTAGCAGTAAAGCTCCGTTAAATTGCTAAGCCCGGACACAGTAAGCCCCTCAATGTCATTGCCGTCGCAATAGAGCTGTTCCAATCTGCTAAGCCCTGATACGTTCAGCGTCCCGGTTAGATTTTTTTCGCTTATATCCAAGCTGATGATGCGCTTGTGGTTCGCATCTTCGGACCATGTGACGCCTGTCCAGTCCTCAGACACGAAGCTGCCGTCTGTGGGCCCGACGAGCGTCCAATCCAACCCGTTATTTCTGATGATAGCGTTAATTATGTTGATATCACTCTCTTGATAATCGCCCGTCGCCGCCAATGTCACCCCCGGTAGTAACGTAAAAAACAACGCAAGCATCAGCGTCATTGCCAAAAATTTGTTTCGCGCCCCATTCAATACACTCACAAGATAACCTCCGTTATAAAATTTTATCACGCACTCCGTGGCACACGTCCACAACTACTACTAATATATCACTTGTGAAAAAATATGTCAAGTGTTTTTTTCGGGGAACCGACGCAAACAATGATTGCTCACAAAAAGCGAAAAGTGCGTTTATTAATACGATGTTTGGGGAACAATTTTGACAAAGGAGTGTGTTTCGCTGATGAAAGCGGTAATTATGGCGGGCGGAGAGGGAACACGGCTTCGTCCCATAACCTGTACAAAACCGAAACCCATGCTCGACGTGCTGGGGAAGCCTGTAATGCAGTATATAATCGAGCTACTCAAGAACCATAACATAACCGACATCGCGGTTACACTTCAATATATGCCGCAAGCAATCGTAGATTATTTTGGGGACGGCAGGGCGCACGGCGTGAACCTGCAATATTTTATAGAAAACAGACCACTCGGCACGGCGGGGAGCGTAAAAAACGCTCAAAGCTTTATGGAGGGCGAGCGTTTCTTGGTTATCAGCGGGGATTGTATGACGAATATCGACCTGACCTCCGCCATCAAATTCCACGAAGAGAAGCAATCTGAAGCGACTATTGTCCTGACGCGGGCTGAAAATCCGCTGGAATACGGGGTTGTCATGATAGACGATGACGGGAAAATCGTCCATTTTTTGGAAAAGCCGGACTGGAGTGAGGTGTTTTCCGATACAATAAACACGGGAATTTACATTTTGGAAAATAATCTGCTGGATAATTTTGCTAAAAACGAGAAATTTGACTTTTCAAACGACCTTTTCCCCATGCTGCTGGAGGACGGGAAAAGGCTTTTTGGCTATCCCGCGGAGGGGTATTGGTGCGACATCGGCGATTCCGCCGCTTATATAAAGTGTAATCGCGATTTGACGAACCACTTTATCTCTCCCGCAGCCGTCATCGACGAAAGCGCGAAAATTATCGAGCCGGTGCACATCGAAAGCGGCGCTGTCATAGGCAAAAACGCGAGCGTGCTGCCGTATTCCGTAATCGGGCAGAACGCGCAAATCCACGAAGGCGCGTCGGTGAAGCAATCGATTATCAACCGCAATGTTGTCGTGGGCAAGCAGGCGCAAATTCGCGGCGCAATAATTTGCGATAACGCCAAAATGGACAGATTTTCCGCGGCGTTTGAAAATGCGATTATAGGCGCGAACGCGGAGATCGGCGAGATGTCCGAGGTCAACGGCAACATCAAAATATGGACGGGCAAGAAAATAGGCAAGAGTACGGCTGTCACGCAGAATATCGTCTGGGGCAGCTCATTTACGCGGAATTTGTTCGGCGAAGATGAGGCGCGCGGGCGGGCGGCGATTGCGGGCGGGGCGCTTATCATGGGCGAGGTTAATGTGGACGTGACGCCGGAATTTGCCACTCGGCTCGGGGCGGCGTTTGGCGCAACCCTCAAGGCTAAAAGCAAAATCGGAGTGAGCTATGGCAGCGGCGGCGCGCTTTTGATGCTGAAAAACGCCTTTATTTCCGGCGTTCTCTCCAGCGGGTGCGAGATTTATGATTTCAACGTAAGCACATTGCCGATTATGCGCTCAGCGGCGCAATTTTATAATTTGGACGGCGGGGTTTATCTCTCGTATCTGCCCGAAAAGCCCGATTCGCAGCTGTCTATACAGTTTGTCGACAAGGCGGGCGTGAATTTGTCCCGAGCGCGGCGGCGCAAGCTTGAGCAATTTTTTATGCGTGACGATTTTTTGCGCTGTGAGCCCGACGAAATAGGCAATGTGACCGAGGTGAACGATTTCAACACATTTTATGTAAACAGCCTGAATACTTACAACAACGGGATTTTTTCGCGGAATGGATTGTCAAAAAACCCCGTGGAAATGCAGATTTCCGTTATAAGCAACTCCGCCGTGGTGGAGAATTTGGCAAAGACAACGCTAAAGATGTTCGGGATGGACGTTTATACGCAATATTACGGCAAAAATATGCTCACGGCATTTGTGGACGATGTGGGCGAGTCGGTTATTTTTCACGATGAGAAGGGCGAGAAATTAACCCACGAGCAGCAGATTTATTTGATGTGCAAGATTATCGCGGACAGGGGCGGAATTGACAAAATTGCGCTGCCTTCCACGGCTCCGAGCGCGGCGGTGGAAATTGCCAAAAATAGCAATATAACCGTGATTACCGTCAAAAACAACTCGACCAGCGTGCAGGAAGCGCTCATCGAAAACAATCTGGACTATCAATTTAACATGATGTTTGACGCGAATTTTGCTATCGCTCAAATTTGTGAGTACATCCAAAACACGGCGGGGTCGCTTCATGCGATAACCGCCACCATGCCGACTATGTATTTTGTGCGCAGAGAGGTGGATATTTCGACCGACAACACGGGGGCGGTCATTCGACAAATTGCGAAGGACGCAACCGAAAACGGCATCAAGACAGAGCCGAAAGACGGCGTAAAAATGGTGCATCCCAATGGCTGGATTATGGTTTTGCCGCATCGAAGCCGCGCCGGCTGCCAGATAGTTGTTGAAGCCGCCACGCAGGAAATCGCCGAAGAATTATGCGCCAGAACTGAAATGATGGTTAAAAAAGCGGATAATTCCGTAAAATAAAATCCGTAAAATAAAAACGAACCGTGTTCGACAATCACACTCCAAACACGATTCGTACGGCTTTAATATAAATCCTCGGTCGCCTCATCCTCAAGCGAAACGTTCTCGTTTTTTTCAATAAAACGCAGGGTCTTTTGCTCGGACATTCTCTCTGTATATTCCATTTGTCCGTCGCTCATTTGCGTTGTTTTCCACCCTAAATGCGCCGTGAACTTGCCAAGCAAGCCCTCAACGAAAACCTCCGTAGCGCGGCGCGTGGACTCACTTTTCCAGCCGGTTTTCGACGAAAATTTTTCCGATATGCTTTCAATATCCATCTTTTTAGCATATCTGGGCGATATGCCTATTTTATGTAGTTTGGACGTATAGCCTGTCCACCCGCACGAGATAATATTTCTGACTGTTTCAGCATCGTTATCCAATTTTCATAGCTCCTCCGTTAAACTCTCATACTTCCATTATAACCGACAAAATCATCGGTTTCCGCTTCGTTTTTGAATATAAAAACTCCCCTAAAGCATCGCGCACATGCACCTTGATGGTATTCCAGTCCTTAGTGCCGTGCTTTATGCACGTTTCAAGCGCGTTTTTCGCATGTTTTCTGGTCGCCTCCATTAGGTCCTCCGCCTCGCGGATGTATATAAACCCGCGCGAAATTATATCGGGACCCGCGACAACCTGCCCGTCCTCGCTCAAGGTCATGACAACCACGATAAGCCCGTCCTGCGCCAGATGTTTGCGGTCGCGCAGAACTATATTGCCGACGTCGCCGACGCCCAGCCCGTCCACATACACCTTGCCGGAAGGCACATTCGTGCCCAGCTTAGCGGTTTCCGAATCTAATTCCAAAGTTTGCCCGTTATCCAGCACGAACATATTCGCGGGCTTAATCCCCATCTTTTTGGCAAGCTCATAATGCAGCTTCAGGTGCCTGTACTCACCGTGGACGGGTATGAAAAACTTCGGATTTATAAGCTTAATCATAAGCTTGAGCTCCTCTTGGAAGGCATGCCCCGAAACGTGAATATCATCATAAATCACGCTCGCGCCCCTGCGGAACAGCTCGTTTACAACCCGCGCCACATATCGCTCGTTGCCGGGGATGGGATTTGACGAAATGAGAACCAAATCGCCCGGACCAATCACGACTTTTTTATGGTCCGAAAACGCCATGCGGGCTAAGGCGCTCATCGGCTCACCCTGGCTGCCCGTGGTAATCAAAACCAGCTTTTCGGGCGGGTATTTGCCTATGTCGTCTATACCGATAAGCGAGGTCTTGGGTATTTTCGCGTAGCCCAGCTCCGTCGCAACATTCACGATATTTTCCATGGACCGCCCCGAAATCGCAACCTTGCGCCCGAATCGCACCGCCGCGTCAATAATCTGCTGCACCCTGTGCACGTTTGACGCAAACGTCGCGACAATAATCCGTTGGCTGGAATCCTTGAAAATCTCGGCAAATGACGACGTTATCGACCTCTCATTTTTCGAGTAGCCCTCGCGCTCCACATTGGTGCTCTCGCTCATAAGGAGCAGCACTTTTTCCTTGCCAATCTGCGATATACGCGCGATATCCATCATGTCGCCCACGATAGGCGCGGTGTCCAGCTTGAAGTCGCCCGTGTGGAAAACAGTGCCGACGGGCGTACGTATGGCAAGCGCGCATGCGTCGGGGATGCTGTGGTTGACGCCGATAAATTCTACCTTAAACGCGCCCGTTTTTACCACATTCCCTACCGACACCGTTTTGAGCTGCGCTTCTTTGAGCAGCTTGTGCTCCTTTAGCTTGCCGGTCGCGATGCCCAAAGTGAGTTTAGTGCCGTAAACAGGCACATTTATTTGGCGGAGAAAATACGGCAACCCGCCGACATGGTCCTCGTGACCGTGCGTGATGAACACTCCGCGGATTTTTTCCTTGTTCCGCAAAAGATACGTGATATCCGGCAGAACTAAGTCCACGCCTAACATTTCCTCGTCCGGGAACGCAATGCCGCAATCGATGATGATAATGTCGTTTTCATACTCCAGCACCGTTATATTCTTGCCTATCTCGCCCAGCCCGCCCAGCGGAATTACTTTGAGCTTTGGCACATTCGCTCGCACCGTTGGAATCTTGTCCTTTTTCGCGTGATGAAACTTAAGATACGCTTGTTCTCCTCCGGCAGCCTTGCCGCCGTGTTTCTTGTTGTTTGTCAAGTTTTTTCCTCTTTCCCAAGCGAAAAGCACAAGCTTGTCTCGCTTGCTTTCGCCTTATATTCTTATATTATAGAACTCCGTTAGTCCGCCGCCCCTCGGATACGTTCCGAATCCGCAGACAGACCTCCCACACACTACAAAACGGCAGAAATAATCTACCCTTTTGCGCGTACAATAAACAAAGAATCGGGCAGCACAAATTTTTTGCGAGCCCCTTTATTTAAATTTCACTTTATAACGTGACAATAAAAATTTCGATTGCGGAAATTTCTTATTATCGACGCATGTTTCAACGAAGCGAATTACACATGCCCGCCGCCTTTTTTACGACGGGGGACATCATTCGCCGAGTTATATCCATATTCACAGACACACATTATTCACAGACACACATTTTGCCACGCGAAGCGCTCCATATACGCCGCGCGCTTGAAAAACTACCCTTTCCTGCATTGTATCACAAAACCTACGGCTTGTCAACCCCGGAAAAACTTTTTTTATTACCGAAGCCAGTTAAACCCTCTATAATTCCGTGAATTCACACTTCTCAGCCTTTCTGTCATAGCTGATTTGGTATTCCTTATTCGCCTCTGCGTTCACCTGCACACTTATCGGACCAACCGTCGTTGTCACTGTTTTATGTACCACACCCGCTCGAGTCCACGAGCATTGGAAATTTATTTTATTCTCGCCCGGCACAATATAAAATCCCGTTTTCATGCCTTTATAAAAATGCGTCGGCGGTACATCGTTGACGCTAATTATCTTGAACTCCGTAGACGACCGCTTTACGTAAACTTTTGCCGCGGTCGGGTTCTCGCGCAAAAATTCTTCCGCCTTGCGCTTTTTGTTTTTCATGAAAAATACCACGAAAATCGGGTAAATAATAACTACCGCAATAACTAAAATTATATAGTACCCGCCGGGACCGCTCAACAACTCTTTTAAATAATCCATTTTTATTCCTCCATAATCCATTTTTATTCTTCCCCTACCGCTTCCGCTTTAATCGTTTCCACCACTACCGGAGCAGGGTCGGTCACTTTTAAAGTGTGCAGCAATTTGTAAAACCGACTTGCGCCCAAAAGTGAGCAGTCAACGCTGGTTTCATCCCCGTTGCTCTCCGTAATCGTAAGCATGCAATCGCTGTCGCCCTGCGATGTTCTGACATTGGCATGTAAACCGACTTCCTTGAGATTAAACTGATGCTTGATTTTTCCGTGCCTGTAGACGGCGAGAATATCGTCGTCCACCGTAATTTTTATTCTGTCGCCAAACAGCGTGAAATACAGCATAATCACGCATAAACCTACGCCTATCATGACTGCCGTGTTAAATTCCAAAAAACAACTTGCAACCAACCACGCCGCCACGCCGCCGAACAACGAGTAAATAACATTTTTGATGATGACCAAAATACTGCATTTGTATGTAATCATAACCTACCCCCTATTTTTTATATATTGCCTTATAATCAGCATAATGCATTTGCGCCGGAGCCAAGTCCGCGCGTTAATTGCGCTTATCTTTGCGTTTTAGCGCGTGCATCTTTTCCTCACTATTCTGCTTAAACTTGCGCATCATTTCCTCAAACGGGTCAAGCGGCGGCTGGGGCGCGCGTCGATTCCTCTCCCCCTGATTTTCGCCTTGCCTGTCCTGGGTCGCCTTTTTAATAGATAGCGCTATTTTCCCGTTGTCGGCGATAGAAATTACCTTTACCGTCACTTCCTGCCCAACTTCAAAATACTTGACAATATCGTCCACGTAAGATTCGGAAACTTCAGAGATATGTACCATCCCCGTTTTTCCGCCGTCCAGCGAAACAAATGCCCCAAAAGGCACCACCTTATAAATCTTCCCCTTCATTATATTGCCTACTTTAATCTCGTTGCTTGCTTCTGCCATAAACTTTCTCTCAAAACACCCGCGTTTTTGAGTACCCCTTCCCTTTTTATTTATTATTTTTCCTTACGATTAATTGTTTAATACATCAACAAATATTATCTCGTCCGGCATGACCAATCCGTCGCGTTTCCGCGCCACTTCCTCTTTGTATTCCGGGCTGTTGAGCATGGTCTGCTGCGAAACCAGCTCTTCATGCTTAACCTCCGCCGCCTGTATCTCTTCGTTGATTTTCTCCAGTTGCGCCTCGTTTCGGCTCATGGAAAAGCTTTGCATTATAAATAAATATCCCGCGTAGAAAACAAACGCCGCCACAATAATAATTTTAAACATCCGCAAATTCCGTTTAATCCTTACTTTTGCCATTTTCCCGCATGGACCCCTTCCGTTAATTATTTCGTCACTACTCCGCAAGCTGCGTCGTCAAACTGAAAAACTGAAAACTATAAATAAGCTTATCAAGCGAGTTTTGCATGTTTTCATATCCGCTTGTCAAATATACATCGCTTGAATCATATTGAACATCGCTCACATACGAGAAAATGTATATCATATCATCTCTTTCTCCCAAAAATTTCGTGGGATTAAGCGATACCTCGTTTACATTTTCCGGGTCAATATCTCCGAAAATTTCCTTAAATTCTTCTGACGTGTACCAAATTATACTGCCCAAATTCCCCATTCCGAATTCGGATGCGAATGCGTTTGCATTTGCCGAATTAATAAATTTCAAACTATTCCCGAGCTCTACCACCTTATACCCTCTCCCGTACCATTCCGCGGGAATCGTATACGAGAACCCGTTATTGTTCATAAACCTAACCGTGCGGCTTTGAACGGCGGGCAGGTGCTTTATATTATACAAAATTTGCGTGACAATGCCCCGCGTCGCATTATCCTTCGGATACAGATATCCTTCCTTATTTGAATTTATAACGCCCGCGAACAAATATCCTTGCTCGTCAAGTCTCAATATACCCGCGTATATAAGCCTGTTTACGGCTCCCTGCGCCCAATCCGAAACAAGCTCTTCATCCAAATTATTTTCATAACCCGCAGGCGCTTCTTCCCCCGCAACATCCATATAATCCACGTAATTATTGACAACGACCGCTATTTCTTCCATAGTTATGTTCCGGTCCGGCTGGAAAGTGCCGTCGCCGTAGCCGTGTATGATACCCTTTTGCGCCGCCCAACTCACATAAGAATTGAACCAATCGTCGGGCTGAACATCATCAAAATCATTGGTTTCCGCGGACTTATTTACATTCGCCATAACTCCCGTGAGCTTCACGAACTCCGCCCTCGTGATGTCGCCTTGCGGACGAAACGTGCCGTCCTCATAGCCATCAATAATCCCGTCATTCGTCAGTTCAACTATCGCGTCCTCCGCAAAATACCCGTCGATGTCCGTGAATAGCACATCCGCCGACGCCACGCCCGAAAACGCGCAAAACACCGTCAACGCGACTGACAGAGCTAAAAGCCTTGCACTTTTACACATCAAAATTACCTCCTGTAATATGATTTTGCGCTCAGCCACTCCCCGCCGAACCACGAAATTACCTTTAATATCCCAACTCTTCTACGATTTGCTGGACCGCTTCTTTATTTTCTTTCGGTTCGTTAGCATAGACAACAGTGTCGCCAATACGAGAACAGAAATAATATGTACTACTTGTCGTAATGCTATAGTCGCTTTTTTTACCTATGCTAGAACTTGTGTTTGTGCTTGCGCCGTTTTGTTCATCCCTGGTTTTGGTTTGATTATAAATATTTTCGCCCGCGCTATTGCTTGTCGCGATGATTAGCTCAATTTGAATGCCGTCTTTCACAGCAGCAATAGACTTTTTGACCAGCTGCGAATCTTCGTACCCCGATGTTACCTCCAGCGTTGTATAGCCGGCTTGCTCGACAATTGAGATAAACTCACTTTCGGTTATAGCTTCTTTGCGCGCCGCACAACCCGTGCAGAAAATTATGACTATTAGCATAACAACGGATACTACTTTTTTCAATTTGAATTCCTTCTTTCTAATGATTAATGAAGAATGATTCGCCTTCGGCTAATGATGAATGATAAATACAAAAAGCGCCTATTGCATGGACTTTTGGTTTTGATTTATCATTCAAAATTTATCGTTTAGCATTCTTTATTGCCTCGAAGCCCCGCAAAACTAATAGCAGCAAACCGTAGGTGAGCACACAGCATGGTTAAAGAAGGACCAATCTCCCACAGCGAGACCGAAAAAAATTGCTAGTGAGCCACGAGCCGTCATTCGCGCGTTTACAAGCGAATAGGCGACGCGAACGTGATTTTTTTCGATAACGACGAGACGCGAGCCATGTGAGGCTTTGCAAGGCTTGCCTTGCGAAGCGAACGACGGCGACCCGTCGAGGAGTGGTCGGAGTAGCGGGACTTGAACCCACGGCCTCTAGACCCCCAGTCTAGCGCGCTACCAACTGCGCCATACCCCGATAACCTAAAAATCGTTTGAAATTCGCAGCTGCCGATACCCCGCAAAAGCTCCAATTTAACCGCACAAACGATATGTATCTCATCCCCGCGCGCACCTTTTTCGCCATTCCCTATAATTCTATCATATGTATTTGCGTTTGTCAATGCCTTTACAGGAAATTTTTGCATTACTTAAAATTTGTAATATTTTTGTAACATTACACCTTTTAATTCTTAATTAGTGACCGCCAGCGGGATGGGTTGGAGCTTTGTTTTGCCGATGTAGCGAAGGACAGTGGTGTAGTCCGCGGCGTCGACGCCTAAATATTCATTAATATTGTAAATTGTCGTGACGCCCTCGATGTCCGCGTTGCCGACCTGCCCCTTGATTGTGCTCAAATCCGCCACCGATATGGAGGTTTTTTCCACGCCCGGAAGGTAGAACGCGCCCGCGTACAGGTACGCCGTACCGCCAACCGTCAGCGGCATATCTTCGTCGATTGCCCCCGAGATGACGCCCGTACCGTCGAGATAAATGTCCGCCCAGAGGTAGCTTTCCTCGCGTACCGTACCCACCGCACTGCCGCCGTCGTTGTCGAACCGCGAAAAACGTAGCATGTATTTCGGGTCGGAGCCGCCGGGGTCACTGTTTGTGAGGTCATTCACCACAATTCGGGAGATTTTTAGCGTGTAATTGTAAAGCGTCGACGCGGGGTCCTTGACTGCCGCCGTTATGTCCATCGCCTCCGCGTACGCCACGCTGCCCACTTGCTTGACGATTTCACCGGCGTTGTCAACCTCGTACATTTCAACCCGAATCCCCGCGTCCATCAGCGATAAATCCGGAGTGTAGCCGATTGCAGAAATGGCGGTCCGTTGCTTGCCCGTGAGCATCGCGCGACCTTGCAAACTTATGCTATTCACGTCGCCGTTGATGGTCACCGCGAGCATATCCTCAACCGTTATGCTTATGTATTCCTGCGTCAGAATGCCGGATTCGCCGCCGACCAGCAGATACGCGCCGAAGTCGTCCTGATTGCTACACAAGATGCCCAGCCCGTCAACGCCAAAGAGTTGGTCTTGGTCTATGCCATTATCAACGTTGTACTCGCCGATGGCGAAACCCACGCCGGTAGGCAGGTTTTTCTTGACTCTGTAGTGAATTCTAAAATACACGTCCTCGGTTAGGGTGTGCGGAGTTTCTTCCTTGACCGCCCAACTCAAGAGGAATTTGCCGTCCGCGTTAATCACGCTCAAAACCTCGCTCGACGAATCGTAATAGCGCGCATTGCCGGCGGGTGTGTCATTAAAAACCAGCCCCGCGAGCCCCTTTGCCGTAAAATCGACGGTTTCGAGGGCGGTTATTTCGATTGTATCTTTGTCGAAAAGCATGGGAATCGCAAGGGCGTACGCGTCATAGCTCGTCGCGTCGTCGAAGGACACGTCAATATGCCCCTCTTCCCCCGCGTTTTTCGAGAGCGAATCCGGTGTGAGAACCACCTTCAAAACATCCGATATTTTAAAGCTTTTGCTCGCCGTCCCCACATAATTTCCCATGCCGGCAATCGTTATCGTCGCCGTGCCTACGTCGATGTTATCGCTGTACGACACGGTGTAATCTTCATCCTCGGTTATTGTGATTCCCTCCGGATTCGCGAACGTTTTAGCCGCCACCGTCAATGAAGGTTGCGTCACCGCCTCACCCGTGTAGCTTCCGACGGAAACGCCCGAAATCTCCGCGTCATAAAGATTATTATATTTCAAACTATTGTTTTGCGCGTATGTTTCCGCTACGCTCCCATAGTGGCAATTTATCACAAAAGCCGAAGAGCTATCGCGAAATGCTTGCTCGCCTATTGTCGTTACGCCGTCATGGATTGTAATACTCGCTAATTTACTGCAACCCGAAAATGTAGTCGCTCCTATGCTCGTCACTCCTGTAGGTATCGTTACCCCTCCCGTTAATTGGTTGCAACTGGCAAATACAGCATCACCTATGTTCGTCACACCTTCCGGTATTATTAATTCTCCCGTGAATCCTCTGCAACTAACAAACGCATATCCACCTATGCTCGTCACGCCGGAGGGTATTATTAATGATCCCGTTAAGTTGTTACAACTGTAAAACGTATTAGAATTTATAACCGTTACGCCTGTAGGTATCGTTAGTTTTCCTGTGAATCCTTTGCAACTGTAAAACGCACGTTCCCCTATGTTCGTCACAGTTTCCGGTATTGTTAAGTCGCCCGTTAAACCAACGCAATTGTAAAACGCATATACCCCTATGCTCGTCGCCGATTCAGGTATATTAAGACTTGTAAATACCGCGGTTTTCCCCGCCGGACATTGTATTAACGTAGTTAATGCCTTATTGTATAATATGCCGTCAACAGAGGCGTAATTGACATTGCCGGCGTTTACGTTTATGGCGGTTGAACCAATTGAGACAAACGCCAACGAATCTATACCCGTCACACTTGCGGGTATTGTTACCTCGCCCGTTAAACTACTGCAACCGTAAAACGCGTAAGTGCCTATGCTTTCCACCCCCGCCGGTATCGTTAAGGCGCCCGTTAAGGCGCTGCAACTGGCAAACGCACGACCTCCTATGCTCTTCATGCTTGCGGGTATCGTTAAGGGACCCGTTAAGGCGAGGCAATTGTAAAACGCACGGTCCCCTATGCTCGTCACTCCTGCGGGTATCGTTAAATTCCCCGTTAAGTAGTAACAATCGCCAAACGCATAATTACCTATACTCGTCACTCCGGGGTTAATTGTAAGGCTTGTTATAGAAGTTTTGAATGAATACCACGGCATGGAGTTGTAGGTATCATAATTGTACATAGCCCCGGTACCCGATATGGTTAGCTTGCCGGTTGCGCTTGTGAAAGTCCATGTGAGGCTTGTTCCGCATGTGCCGCTTGAGTCGGCATAAGCTATTTGCGGACGCAAAAATACTCCTCCCGCAAAAAGAGAAGTAAATATGACAACAGATATTATTAGGCTCAAAATTTGTCTCGCAAATAAAAATCCCGAGAGATTCATTAAATTAAAAAATGATTTAGATGTTCTATCCTCTCTCTTTAGAATAATCACGTTTTTTCATTGTTCCTCTTTCTTCTTAAATATAATATCTCTTTAAACGCGCTATATCATAAATAAAGAATCACATTGCGTTTGTAACACAAATTTATGTAATCGTAGCTTCTCAAACATGCTATTCAACGGTGCGCATGGCAAGAATCGTGCGCTCTATCAGCTCATCAAGCTCCCAGCCAAGCATTTCCGCGCCTTTTTGTATGACCTCACGCGAACACCCCGCCGCGAATTTTTTATCCTTGAATTTCTTTTTAACGCTTTTAAGCTCCAAATCCTGCACACTTTTCGACGGTCGCATAATTGCCACAGCCCCAATCAAGCCCGTCAGCTCGTCCGTCGCGAAAAGTATTTTTTCCATGAAATGCGTCGGTTCGTGAGGCGTGTCCGCAATGCCCCAGCCGTGGCTCATAGCCGCGCGAATTATGCTTTCATCAACGGCGTTTTCCTTTAATAATTCCTCGCCCTTTACGCAGTGCTGATTCGGGAACTCCTCAAAATCAATGTCGTGAAGCAAGCCGACCACTGCCCAAAAATCCTCGCGTTCGGGGTCATATTCCCTCGCAAAGTACCGCATAACCCCCGCGACCGTCTTCGCGTGATGAAGGTGGAACATCTCTTTGTTATACTTTTCCAAGATTTCCTGCGCCTCATACATCGTCGGTATCTTCGCCAAATCAACCGCCCCTCCCGCTTTCCTTTTTAAGTATATACCAAATTATTTAAAAAGTCAAGACTTTTATATCGAAGGGGGGCGCGTCTTAAATTAATGCTTTTCTATAAAGTCAATAAAGTCATTGAGGTCAATCCCTAATTCGCGAAGAATCGCGACAAACATGCCTTTTTTCTGCTCTTTATTATGTACGGGAAGTGTACCAAAAAGTCCGTTGCTTTTATTGCGCAATCTATGATGTGAACCGTTTATCCGAATTAGTTCGCAATCGTAAGCTAATAGAAGTTTGAGCAGGTCTTTGGATTTAATTATGGGAATTTTAGGCATTTTGTACCTCGAATTCAAGCGTGTAATCAGCAACATCCGGGAAAATGTCGGGAAGAGAAACATCAACAGCTTCAAACATGTTGACTTCAATTTCCTTCAATGTTTTCCCTTCAGTTAAACACCCTTGTATTTCAGGACATTCAGCCCAATATCCGCCTTCTTCGCAGGGGTGAATTAAAATGCGAAATATAGGTATGTTGATGTCTTTAGTTTGTGTCTTAACCGATAATGTGTTAATGGGCGTCATGTTGAATCATCTCCTATTGTTATTATATACGATTATGTAAGTTTTAGCAATCAGCGTCTTGCGGGGTCGTTACTTCTACTCACAATCATTATAACACAAACTAAGATAGGTGTCAATAAGTGAAAAAGGGCAAACAATGCGGATATTTTTTTCTTGCATTTTTATAAAAAAACTGATACAATCAGCATAGAACCAAAAAGGAGTGTTGTTAATGAAACCGAATTTCGGGAATGCCAACATGGGTAACATAATGAAACAAGCGCAAAAGCTCCAGCAGGAGATGAAAAAGGCGCAGGAGCAATTGGAGCAAAAATCGTTCACGGCGAAAAGCGGCGGGGGCGCGGTGTCCGTCACAATCAGCGGCAAGCATCACGTAACCGAGCTTGCCATCAACCCCGACGTGATAGACGCCGATGACGTGGAAATGTTGCAGGACCTCATAATGGTCGCCGTCAACGACGCCCTCGGTCAGATTGACGCGGAAACAGCCGCGGTTCCCGGCAATTTTTCGGGAGGAATGTTTTGATGACCGACTACTATGTCCCCGCCTTGAGCCAGCTGATTGACCACTTTGAATCCCTGCCCAGCATAGGGCATAAAACCGCTCAACGTCTGGCTTTTTACGTGCTGTCGTTGCCGCAGGAGCGCGCTCAGTCGTTCGCGGATTCGATTTTGCACGCGAAGTCGGCGGTGCGGTGCTGCGACGTGTGCCAAAACCTCACGGACAGCGACGTATGCCATATTTGCTCCTCGCCCAAGCGCGACAACGGGATTATTTGCGTGGTCGAGGGTCCTAAGGACGTCATTTCTATGGAAAAAACCGGCGAATTCAACGGGCTTTACCACGTTTTGCACGGAGTGGTTTCGCCCATGGACGGGATTTCCGCCGACGACATCCGCGTCAAGGAGCTGCTTCCGCGGCTGAACGGTAACGTGAGCGAGGTGATTATGGCGACGAATTCGGGGGTGGAAGGCGAGGCGACGGCGATTTACATCGCGCGTTTGATTAAGCCCATGGGCGTGAAAGTGACGCGCATCGCTCAAGGCATACCGATTGGCGCGGACCTCGAATTTACCGATAAAATCACTTTGGG
>JAISFC010000027.1 GCA_031263785.1 Clostridiales bacterium
GTGGAGTTGCTTTCGGCAATCGCGGCGATGCGCAGCAGCTCGTGGCGGCTAAAATCCTCGGCGGGGACAATCTGCGCCACCTTGCACTCGCCGTGGGTCAACGTGCCCGTCTTGTCGAAAACCACGGTGTCAACATTGGTAAGCGCCTCGAGGCAGTTGCCGCCTTTTACCAAGATGCCGTTGCGTGATGCGCCGCCAATTCCGCCGAAAAAGCTGAGCGGAATGGATATAACCAGCGCGCAGGGGCAGGACACCACGAGGAAGATGAGTGCGCGTTCCAGCCAGTCGAAAAAGTCGGCGTTCGCGGAAAGAAGCGGCGGGAAAACGGCTATAATAACGGCGGCGAGGACCACCGCGGGGGTGTAATAGCGAGCGAATCGGGTGATAAAATTCTCTGTCTTAGACTTTTTGTCGACGGCGTTTTGAACTAAATCCAGAATTTTAGCGACCGTGGAATCTCCGAAGGTTCTTGTGGTTTTTATTGTAAGTAAGCCGGTTTTGTTAATCGAGCCGGACAGAACCTCATCGCCGACGTCCACACTGCGCGGGAAAAATTCGCCGGTCAGCGCGGATACGTCAAGAGCGGAGCGACCCTTCTCGATTACGCCGTCCAGCGGTATTTTTTCGCCGGGGCGCACCACAATAATCGAGCCGACAGGCACACTTTCGGGCGACACTGTCTCGATACCATCGTCGGTTTTGAGATATGTATAATCGGGGCGGACGTCCATCAATTCGGTGATGGACCTGCGCGAGCGGCGTACGGCAAGCTGCTGGAATATGTCGCCGATGCGATAAAACAGCATAACCGCGATGCCTTCAGGGTATTCGCCGATGGCAAACGCGCCGATGGAAGCGATACTCATAAGAAAATTCTCGTCAAAACTCAGCTTTTTATTGATAAAACTCTGACCGAGGTTTTTAAGCGCGTTAATAATGACCTCGCCGCCGATAAACACGTACGCTACAATAAACAGCGCCAGCTTGACGGGCTCCTCAAAGCCAAAGAAAAGTCCCGCGACAAAAAGAAGCGCGCCGACGCATATTTGAATATATTGCAGGTGCGATTCCTGATTGAGGTGGTCATGCCCGCCGGATTCGTGCGAGCCTATGCGCATTTTCCCGGTGCATTCCGGGCAGCGATTTTCCGGTTCGTTTGATTTTAATGTTGACATACGACAGCTCTCCTTATTAAAGTGTATTATTCGCTCGCGTGCAGTAGACCTTGATAAAATACGTTGCGAACATGCTCGTCGCTAAGCGCGTAATAGACGATTTTCCCCTTGCGCCGATACGTGACGAGGTTAGTTTGGCGAAGCACCTTTAAATGGTGCGAAACGGCGGGCTGCGTCATGTTGAGCAGCGAGGCGATGTCGCACACGCACATTTCCGCAAGCAGCAGCGCGTTGATGATTTTTAGGCGGGTCGGGTCGTTGAGCGCGCGGAACAACTCGGCGACCTTTTGGATGTGATAATCGTCCGTCAGCCCGTGCTTAACCTGCGCCACGATGTCCTCGTGGATGACATGGTATACGCACAATTCGTCATTTTCTTTGGAAACATTTTTAAGCATATCATTCTCTCCTTACGCAAATAAAATAAACAATTAAGCAACTGTTTATATGATAACATAAAAAAACTCATTTGTCAATAGCAATATTTTCACGTCGATTAAGAAGAGGATTTCACAATGAAAATATTTCAGTGAAGGGAATAGGTAACAGGGGACGGGGAACAGGTGTGGAGGATTTTCTTACGAAAATCTTTTGAATTAAATAAAATAAAAAGAATTGCGTAAGCAATTCAACAATACCTGTTCCCTATTACCTGTTCCCTGTTCCCTGTAATAAAAGGTTGCGATTTTCGGGGATTCACTCCCAAGTATAGTTGTGAAAATGGGAATATTATTAAATTTGACCCCCGTTAGAAATGTTACAGAAATATTACAATTATATTACAATTATATTACATTTTCAAAAAAGTATTGCATTTTTTTCTGCAGTGTGATAGCATGTCAGACAGAAAAGTCCTTACGCACGGACGAGAGCCAACCGTAAGGCAGAAAGGAAGTGTCGTGATATGTTTACAAAGAGTAAAAAGATTTTAGCGGTGATGGTGACGATGGCAGTAATGCTAGAAACACCCCTATTTATGCCGATTTTCGGGGGGGGGGTAACTCGCCCCTAGAAAATTTCTTGCAATTTTCACCCCAAATAGCGCAAGCAAATGACGTTGTAACTATAGACGTCAGCACCGTGGACCAACCGAACGACGGGTTTACAATTTCTAGCGATACAATCACCCTAACAGGCGGATACGATTATATCATCAAAGGCGCTACAACGACTTATACGATCTTAGTTGACCAAGATGTGTCAACAAACATAACACTCAATAACGCGGAAATCGATGTTTCGGAAACGAGTGATGCTCCTGCTCTTTACATATATGACGGAGCGGTTAATTTAACTTTAGTAGGCGAAAACTCTCTCAAAAGTGGCATACGCATGGCAGGGCTGACAGTCCCCACGAGCGCAGCGGTCACTATCGACGGCACAGGTAGTCTTGAAGTAACGGGCGGCGACTGGGCGGCGGGGATTGGCGGCGGGGATGCTGCACCCGCAGGGACAATAATAATAAATGGCGGGACAATAAACGCGAGCGGCGGTGAAGGCGGAGCGGGCATCGGCAGTAGTCCCAATGCTGTTGGCGGGGCAATTACGATAAACGACGGCACGATAACGGCAACTGGCGGAGTTAGTGGCGCAGGAATTGGCGGTGGCGATCTGGGTGACGGCGGTAATATTACCATAAACGGCGGCGCAGTAACTGCAATCGGAGGCGCTGACAGCGGTTACGACGGCGCGGGTATCGGTGGTGGTGATGCTGGCGAAGGTGGCAATATTACCATAAACGGTGGCGCGGTAATTGCAACCGGCGGCGGGGATTCCGGCGCGGGCATCGGTGGTGGTACTGGCAATTCAGGCGGCACAATCACGATAAATGGCGGGACGATAACGGCGACGAGCGGTACGATCGGTGGTGCAGGTATTGGCGGTGGCGATGGTCAGTCAGCCAACGGCACGGTTACAATCGACGGCGGGAGCGTCTGGATGAGTAATTTTGACGGTCCGCAACCAAAAAGTAGCGTTGAAACGAGTCTCTACCTCCACACATTGACGGTGGGCGACCCCGGGATTGCGTCTATCAAAATGGGCGAAGGAACCCGCGGTCAGGTCAGATTTATAAATGGCAAACCTCTGGAAAATGAATACGGCATTCACGATGTTTCAACCGACGAAAGCGGTAAAATATATTTATGGCTGCCCGTTTTCAGCAGTGAGACCATATTGCTTACGGCGCGTGGTTCTGAATACACGGCATACTACGCCGGCGTCGCGAACAACAACAATGAGGCGACGCTGGAAGGAGGAAATGAGCCGGCTATTAAAGTAACAGGCGTAAATTCAGGTGATACCAGCTACATATATTGGGACATGAACACACTGAACATTTTGCAAGACGGCGCATATACTCTATCCTTGCGCGAGGATTTGGCTTACACCTCTTGGGCGAAGGTGTGGATTGCATCGGGAGTGACGGCGGATATTACGCTCGATGGCGTAAAAATAGATGTTTCCTCATTATATAACGCCTGCGCTTTTAGCATAGTTGACGCGGAGGTAAATTTAAATCTTGTCGGCGCAAATATGCTCAAAAGTAGTATTTATAGGGCGGGAATCAATGTTTCTGAAGCCTCAAAGCTTACCATAGACGGCACGGGTAGCCTTGAAGCTATCGGCAGCGAATCGACAGCGGGTATTGGCGGAAACATAGGAAAAAACGGCGGTGAAATCATAATAAACGGTGGCACAATAAGCGCAACAGGAGGCGAAAGCGGTGCAGGAATCGGCGGCGGCGTAAATGGTTCAAGCGGCTCAATCACCATAAACGGAGGTGCGGTGACTGCTGTCGGCGGAGATTACGGGGCGGGCATCGGCGGCGGTGAATATGCAGGTGGTGACGAAATCACGATAAATGGCGGTACGATAACGGCAACAGGCTCAATGGGCGGTGCAGGTATCGGAGGTGGAAGCGGCGATGACGGCTATGGCGGAACAATCAATATAAGCGGCGGAACAATCACCGCAATCGGCAATGCGTATGCCGCGGCAATAGGCGGAGGCTACGGTCATTTAAAAACAGGTACGGTTACAATTGACGGTGGCAGTGTTAAAGTCAATAATTTCAGCGGACCACAGCCGAAAAATAGCGAGCTTGCGAGCGTATATCTAAACACGCTCACACTCGACGACCCATCGGCGGCGAATGCGCGCGTGACAAAGCTTACCACGGCGGCGGTTGTGGGTTCTGCGTCGGCTGGTCCTGCCTCTTCTATCATGGCGGGCGAGTACGGGACGAACGGCGTTTACACCGATGAATCGGGTATTTTATACGCGTGGCTCCCCGATAGCGCGGCTGCGGAAGAAGAACTAACCGTGAAGGCGGGCGGCAAAACGTATACAAGCACATATATCCGTGCGGCTGACAATAACAATTCGAGCACTCTCGCAAAAATCGCGGGCGTTGACGACGTGAAGGTGCTTCTCACTCCCGACTCAACCTCGAAAAACGCGGGCTACGACGGGCATATCGACGTATCATTCGACGACGCTGTCGGCTACGAGGCTTACGCCCTCGCGATTCCCATGCTTTTCGACAACGACACAATCGAAATCACCAATCTCGAAACTGTCGATTTTGCGGCTAAAAATCTCACGGGACTGCTTGTCAACGGCACATTCCTCAGCGGCGCGCGAGATTATGACTCGTCAAGCGAGGTTTTGAGCGTGATTAATTCGGAAGGAAAATTCCTCTTGAGTTGGACTGTCGAGGAAGATATTCCGCTTGTTCCGCACACTTTAACCGGCGATGTGTATTTCCGAATCCACTACAGAGTAAAAGAAAATGTGCCTACCAGCGCGAGTTTCGCCATCGGCGAGTACAACGATACGAACGGAATCACAAGCGACCAAATTTTCGGAATCGACGGGCTGGGGATTCTAAGCAGCAATCAGGACGATTTCGGCGCGTATCTGTTAGTTGAAGGCGAATACGGCATTTTAACGCAGGATTACATAAGCGTGACCGTCGAGGACATGCCTCCCGTCACGATTAGCGGCGACGTGAATAGCATAAGTTTGCAGGGTCGCGCGATGCTCACGGGCAAGCAAAGGACGTCTATTTCCGCAATCGGATACACCCCGAATCTCAATAAAATTGACGCGGGAATTCGTGTTGAGATGTACGAGGTTGACGACCTCGGCGACATCGTGAAACAGGTG
>JAISFC010000080.1 GCA_031263785.1 Clostridiales bacterium
GGATTCATAGACAGCCTGATAAATTTCATTGGCAAGCTAACGCCGCCGCTTATGTTGTTGCTTGCGGGAAGCGGAAGGATAGCGACGTCGGGAATTCTTCAGCCGTCGATAATCATAATAATGCAGCTCATAACTTACGTAATAAAGGAAATTTTCATGCCGCTTGCATTTGTAGGAATTGTTCTGACGATTGCCGGCAACCTGAGTTATAAATTTAAAATAGTGCAATTGACGGACATGATAAACAGCATAATCAAGTGGGGATTGGGAATATTACTGACCGTTTTTGTTGGCATTATATCAATCCAAAGTATGTTTGCTCCGGGCATTGACGGAAAGGCAGTTATGATGGCAAAATTTTCGGTTAAAACGTTCGTTCCCGTCGTGGGGAATATACTCTCGGATACAGTGGAATTAGTAGGCGGTTGCGCGGAATTGGTCAAGAACGCGCTGGGCGTGGCGGGGTTGTTAGGAATTGTAATTATATGCGCAATACCGCTAATCAAAGTGCTGGCGCAAATCGGAATATTAAAGGCTTCTGCGGCATTAATACAGCCTATTTCCGATGAGCGTGTTATAAAATGCCTGACGGGATTGTCCGGGGGATTGACGCTGATTTTCATTATGATGCTCTCGCTTTCTTTACTGTTTTTTATAAATGTTACCATGATTATTAATATTGGGAGTGCTTATGGAGTTCATTAAAGGGTGGACGGTCGCCATAGCGGGATTAGTAATTTTATCGGCGATTTTAGACACGTTAATACCGAGCGGTGGCATGAAAAAGTACGTAAATTTAGCATTTGGATTTATCATAATTGCAGTCATTATAAAACCTGTCGCGAACCTTAAAAGCATGGAAATATGGCAAAATAGCTTTCAAATTGAGTATAATCAGGGAGTGGTTGAAAGCACGGCAGCTGAACGCATTAAGAGTGCATTTGCCGAAAAAGTAGCGGCGGATATTGAAACTCGGCTAAGCAAGAATTATGGGACGGTTGAAGCGGATGTTGAAGTTACCTCCTCTGTTGATGGTACGCTTGTTTTGGAGTCAATTACAATAAAAAATGTACCGGAGAGACTTAGAAAGGATGTTAAAAATGAACTTAAAGAAAATTACGGATGCGATGAAATCAGATTTAATTAAGAAATATGGAATGTACATTTTATTGCTAATAGGCGCATGTTTTATGTTATTTTTCAGCGGAGCCAGTGCGGATGACAAGACGGGACAAACGACAGCGCCTGAGCCGCAAGTAAGCGGGGAGCAAACCGCTAAAAATACGTATATTAACGAAATGCAGCAAAGACTGAGCGGAATGTTAGAGCAAATTAGCGGAGTTGGAGAAGTTGAAGTTATGTTGACGATTTCGGCGAGTGCACAGACGGTAGTCGCGTCAGATGAAAAATACAGCGAGAATATTACGCAAAATAGTGACGGTTCCACGAAAACACAACAGACAAATAAAGATGTAAAGGTCACGACCCTTCGCGATCAGCCGTTAGTGCTGCAAGAGATTGAGCCTAAAATCGAGGGCGTCGTTGTAGTGGCAAGCGGGGCAAATAGCACAAAAATCGTACTTGATATAACGCAGGCGGTAGTAGCCTTGACAGGGGTAAAGAGCCATAAAGTAGCGGTGTTTAGTAAAAAAATAAACTAACATAAAGGATGGTGTTTGGGAATGAAAATCAAAGTAAAAAAAATGCTTGTAAACAAGCAAGTAATTCTTGCCTTACTGGTGCTGGTTGTCGTCACGGCAGGCATAATCAACTGGGCAGGAAAAGGGTTCGAATCTACGATGGAAACAGGGGGAATAGGTGTTGATATCAGCGAGGAAATTCTTAACGAACAGGAGAAAACAACAGAAGCGAATGCGGCTATGGATTATTTCGCGCAGGCAATAAATGATAGAGATATCGCGCGGGGGCAGGTCTTAGAGATTCTCGAAAACGCAACCGACAAAGAAAAAGCCGGTGAGGAAATCACCAAGATAGCAAAAAACATGCAAAATGAAACTACAATTGAAGGCTTGATTAAGGCTAAAGGGTTTGAAAAAGTTGTTGTGTATATCAGCGATAGTGGCGCGAACGTGATTGTAAAGGCAAAAGGCTTGACAGCTTCGCAAGTGGCTCAAATCAAGGACATTATTATAAGTCAGGCAGGGGTGTCAACCGACAAGATTAAAATTGCAGAGATTAGCGGCGAATAGCTTACATTCGCTGCATTTGGGCTTGCGTGCAGTGCATACAGCGCGACCGTGCAGCACCAATTGATGACAAAATCGGCTGCTGCTTTTAGGGGGGACGATTTTCCTTAAATCGTTCTCCACTTTTTTCGGGTCAGTGTTTTTCGTAAGCCCCATACGGTTGGAAAGACGAATAGCGTGTGTATCAGTCACAATTGCAGGCATGTTAAAAACATCACCGAGGATCAGGTTTGCGGTTTTGCGCCCCACTCCCGCGAGAGTTAAAAGAGCGTCCATACTCGCAGGAACCTCGCCTTTATAGCGTTCCATAAGAGTCACGGAGCATGTGACAAGGTTTTTAGCTTTACTCCTGAAAAAGCCCAAAGGATAGAGTATTTTCTCAAGAGAGTCGGGTGTAGCCTTGCTCATCTCTTGCGCGGTAGGAAATTTTGCAAACAGGATAGGAGTGACCGTATTCACGCGCGCGTCGGTGCATTGTGCGGAAAGCTGAGTGGCAATGAGCAGCTGAAATGGCGTTTGGTACTTTAGCGAGCATTGTGCGTCAGGGTACAATTCGTCCAACAACTTGATTATTGAAGAAATTTTTTGTTTTAATGTCAAAATAACACCTCATTTATTTTTATTAACATTTACGTTTCCAAAAGAAACGCAGATTACTTTACGTATTTATTATAACATAACTTCATACAAATTTCAAGGCTTGCAAAATTTTTCCATGTGTGATATAATAATTCAAAAGGAGGAATTCAAAATGCAAAGAACGAGCAAACTAATTTTGTCCGCATTGTTCATAGCAATTGGGGTACTCTTGCCTACCGCTCTTTCGCACTATTTTGGCAGACAAGTAGGTACCATCTTCTCGCCGATGCACTTGCCGATTTTGTTGTGCGGCTTGATTTGCGGATGGAAGTACGGGCTTGCTGTAGGGATTATAACGCCGCTGCTGAGCAGCTCAGTCACGGGTATGCCGCCTCTTATTCCAATAGGGATAGCGATGGCGCTGGAGCTTGCCACATATGGTGCAGTCGCCGGGGCGCTTAGGCAAATTGATGTGTACATCGCGTTAATTGTAGCAATGATATCGGGGAGAGTTGTGTATCAAATTACGCAGATGTCATTGGCGGGAGTAAATATAGGGTGGTTTAAGGCATTTTTGGTGGAAGAATTTGTAACGCAATGGCCGGGAATATTGATTACATTAGTTCTGGTACCGCTCATTATGCGCTTAATTCCAAGACGGCTATAAAAAAGCCGTCGTGAGTTTCGTCCGGAAAAATTTGCTCGACTTCGATAAGCCGGAAGTTAGGATTTTTTTCCAAGAAAAGATTAATAACGCCGTCATTTTCCGTTTTATTAATAGTACAGGTGGAGTATACAAGTCTGCCGCCTTTTTTGAGATATTTGCTTGAGGAGTTAAGAATTTTAAATTGCATTTTAGAAAGTTCGATGATGTCATCAGCGGATTTTTTCCACTTTATATCCGGCTTTTTATGTATAACGCCCAGACCTGAACAAGGGGCGTCTACCAGCACACGATCGGCGATTCCCAGCCATTCTTTGCGCGGAACCTCGCCGTTCCACAGATAAGGCTCAATTATAGCAATATTTAAACGTTCAGCATTTTTAACAATCAAATCGAGCTTGTGAGGGAAAATATCACATGCGATAATTCGCCCTAAGTTTTGCATAAACTCGGCTATATAGAGGGATTTTCCTCCGGGCGCGGCGCATACATCTATGACGGTCTCGCCGGGCTTAGGGTCAAGAGCAATGACAGCTTGCTGGGAGGAAAGCCCTTGAATTTCGTCGCCTCTATACGTAATCGCTCCCTCGGTATTATTTGCTTGTAGTATTTCTAAGGTCTTTGCAAAACCGTAATCAGAAATCCACATGTCAATCATCCACTGTGGATGGGAAAATTTGATATTCAGCTCGGATGGTGTAAAGCTATTATACTTTACACACACGGCGCGCAAAACACCATTAACATATTTAGCGGAAGCGGCGTGACCGTAACGCTTAGCCAAATTTACGCATTCGTCCACGGCACTGTTATCGGGGATTTTATCAAGAAATATGATTTGATAGGCACCGACCCTCAAGATATTTAAAATAAAAATTGATGTTTTTTTGAGAGGGATATTGCTGCATTTCTGAATAATATAATCAAGAAATGTACGATGAGTAAGCACGCCGTAGACAATGTTTGCAGCGAGTTTTTTATTGGAATTTTCATCTTGAATTCGAGAAAAATGCTTATTTAAGGCAAGATTAGCATATGCGCCTCGTTCTGTGTCCACAAGAATTTTTAAAGCTATTTCTCTGGAATTCATATCCTTTTTCCTCTTATGTAGTCAACATATAACATTCGTTTTTTACCCGGGGGCATTACTTCTAAAATTTCCAATTTATCATCTTTTATACGCGCGGAGTAGACTTTAAGAATTTCGTCATTAACTTTCATACGCGCAGTGGGATGAGGGTTATATCCTCGTATAAAATTTACGATTTCTTCCGGACTTTTTGAAAAATCAATAAAGGAGTTGGCGGGTAAAAGCATTTCCGTATATGTTGCTTTGCTCTCATTTTGTTTAATGTGCGCTAATTTAGAGAAATTTTCAACAGTAAAGGTTATTGCCTTTACACACACCTTGCTTAGACGGGAAAACAATTCACCGGAAGTTTCGCCTTCTAAAATGGGAGCTTTTATAGTATGTAGTATATCGCCTGTATCTAATTTTTCGTCCATTAAAATAGTGCACACGCCGGTTTCGGTCTCACCGTTTATAATCGCGTATTGAACCGGTGCGGCGCCTCTATATTTGGGCAATAGTGAAAAATGAACGTTTACGGCTTTATTCGGCGGGAATTCAAGCACATATTTAGGCAGAATTTTACCATACGCAATGACGACAATTATTTCGGGATTGTATTTCTCAAGAACAGGCAGAAAAGAATCCTCTGACAAGGTAGAAGGCTTTACAACGTCTATGCCGTTTTTTTCGCCCCAGACTGCCACGGGAGTAGGGAGCAATTGGTGCCCCCTACCGCGCGGCTTGTCCTCTTGAGTAACAATTGCGCAAATTTCATGATTTTTGTTGAGCGCCTCCAAGCTGGGAAGAACCATACCCGGAGATCCCATAAACATAATTTTAATGTAAAACACCGCCTTAATGATTAATAGTTTAGTTTATTATGAAGAATTGTGGTTGCGTCTGAAAAGAGAACGCAAGTTGCCGTTATTTACTTACGCATTCATTATAACACATTTAATTTATAATTTCAAGTGGATTTATTATAACGCCATCTTTATATAATTCAAAATGCAGATGTGGAGGGTCGGACATCTCAAACGCGGCAGTATTGCTATTTCCGCCTATGATATCGCCTTTTTTCACGGTGTCGCCTACGGAAACCGATACGTTCTCCTGAAGATTGCAATATCGGCTCGTATAGCCTTCTTCGTGGCTAATTTCTACGGAAACGCCATACATTTCGTCGTTTTCGATTTTTTCCACAAATCCGTTTGCTACGGCAAACACACGCGCCCCGATGTCACCATTGAAATCGACACCCAGATGTACGCGCCAATCTTCCATTGTGCGGTTATAAACCAAGGTATCTTTCGAAAATTCTGTGATTACGATGCCTGCCGACGGTAGAGTGAAGGTCAAAGGCTCGCTGAAAGGCGCGTCTTCTTCTATAATAATCGCGGGAATTGAAGGAGGCTCGGTTGCGGAAACCAGTTGCAATTTTGAAGTTGGGATAGGTGTAATGCTTGTCACCTTTACAGAGTTATTGGAGACTTCAATTGCGTTGAATCTGTTTTTAATACTGACTAAATACCCCATTACTGCCGTGAAAACAAAACACAGGGTAATTACAAACAGAATGCGTTTGCGTATTGCGTACTGTTTTGCGTCTTTGTTAAGCTTAATTTTTTTGATAATCATTATATCAGCTCCTTTATCGTGGATTATTGCCGCTTTTTTACAACTTATACTTGACAACGGAAAAAAAAGTGATAAAATAAGCTTATGATTAGTTATGAGATGGGTAAAAGCCTTTATTTGAATTTGACCAATCGTTGCACCAATGATTGTGATTTTTGCGTACGTCAGCAAAGTGATAATACATTAACCGATTACCTAAACGGCGCTCAATTATGGTTGGAAAAAGAGCCTGAATATGACGAAATCATCCGTGATATTGAGAAAAGGGACCTTCTGAAATACGACTCTATTGTATTTTGCGGTTTCGGGGAGCCTCTGATGCGCTTTGACGTTTGTATTTCGGTGGCAAAGTGGCTTAAATCCCACGGGGTAAAGCATTTGAGAGTGAATACTAACGGGCAGGCAAATCTGATTTATAACAAAAATGTTGCCCCTGAGCTTTGTCGGTTTTTTTCAGTTGTAAGTATTAGCCTGAATGCTAAAAACGCGCAGGAATATGAGGCGTTATGTCATAGTAAATTCGGGCTTGCCGCGTTTGATGGGATTCTTGATTTTGCCGCCGAGTGTGTTAAAGCGGGCGCGGAAGTGATAATGACGGTGATAGACGAGCTTCCGGCGGAAGACATTAAAATTTGCAGGGAAATAGCGCATAAACATGGGGCGGAGCTTCGTATACGCGCAAAGATAGGAGAGCAAAACAATGATAACGCCAAAAAAAGAGCTGCTGAATAGGATTAGAAAAATTCATACTATGATGGATGATGAGCACCCCGATTGGAGCGCTGTTTTTATCGTAGATAAGGTGAATCAGTACTATTTGACGGGAACTATGCAGAATGCAATTTTCGTATTGAAAAATGATGGAGATTATGGGTATTTTGTTCGGGGCAGCTTGGAGCGCGCGAAGCTGGAAAGTCCGTTGGAACACATATTCCCGATGGTGAGTTATAAAGATTTGCAGGGCTTTATGGATACAGCTTGTCCTCACGCTTTTGTAGAGGGCGACGTCTTTTCGTTTACAATGATGGAGCGTCTTAATAAATACTTTAAAATAGGGAAAATCAGCTCGTGTGATGACATATTTTACAACGCCCGCGCGGTGAAAAGCGAGCATGAGCTGAAAATAATGCGTGAATCGGGCATACAACATGCGCATCTGCTGGACGACATCGTGCCGACAATTTTACGTGAGGGAATGAGCGAGCCGGAGCTGACTGCGCGCCTTTATACCGAGATGATTGCGCTTGGATATCAAGGAATAACGCGATTTTCCATGTTCCAGACGGAGCTGATTATTGGTCATATCGGGTTTGGGGAGAGCTCGGTTTTTCCCACATGTTTTGACGGACCCGGCGGAAATAGAGGTACTTCGCCTGCCGTGCCTACGGTTGGGAGCCGTGAAAGATTGCTTAAAAAGGGAGATTTGGTATTTATTGACATTGCGTACGGTGTGCGCGGATATCATACTGACCGGACGCAGCTTTACATGTTCGGCGCGGAACCCACGCGGGAGATGTTGAAAATTCAGCATGAATGCTGGAGGATTGAGCAGGAGGTTGTGAAAAGGCTGACGCCGGGAAACATTCCGAGCCGTGTGTACGCTGAAATTATGGCGGAGGCGGATTTAGAACTGCTGACTAATTTCATGGGAAATGCGCACGAGCAAGTTAAATTTGTGGGGCATGGGGTTGGGCTTCGCGTAGATGAATACCCTGTACTTGCGCGCGGTTTTGACCGTCCCCTCGAGGAAAATATGACTATTGCGGTGGAGCCGAAAAACGGGCTCGCGGGAGTGGGGCTGCTGGGTGTGGAGGACACATTTGTTGTCACGCCAAAAGGCGGTGAAAGCCTCACGGGAGGCGCGGATAACCCGCACGACAGCATCATCGTTGTTTAAAGCGAGCGGCTTTTAATTTATTGATAGCTTTTGTTTCTATGCGGGAAATATATGAGCGTGAAATCCCTAAATTTTTGGCAATTTGTTTCTGGGTCATTTCAGTGCCGCTGCCGTCCATACCGTAATGCATGTTAAGCACAGCCTGCTCGCGCTTGTCAAGGCACTTTTCCATAAGCTTGCGCAGATTTGCTATTTCCACCCTCACCTCTACTTCGTCTATGATATCGCCTTTTCCGTCGCTTAAAACGTCATTTAATGTTATTTTTTTACCCTCAGGGTCGTACCCGATCGGCTCGTCGAGCGACATGTCGTTCTGACCTTTTTTGTTGGAGCGAATCGCCATAAGTATTTCATTATCTATACAACGCACGACGTATGTAGCAAGTTTGGTGCCTTTTTCGCCTTTATAGCTTTCGACCCCCTTGATAAGACCGATGATACCTATTGATATAAGGTCGTCCTTGTCGATTTTGAGGGAATGATATTTTTTTGCAACGTACGCGACTAAGCGCAAATTATGTTCTATCAATTTATTCCGCGCCATCATGTCGCCGTTCCGCGACTTTTCTAAATATTCCGCTTCTTCTGCGGGTTTAAGAGGGGTGGGGAACGAGTTTGAGCTGGCGATGTATCCCAATAACGCGAAAATGTGCGAACAAAGACTGCTTATAGCTGCAATCATGGCTGAAAACATAACAGCACCTCCAAAGGAATTATATGCCGGGGCAGCCTGGACGCTTGCGCAAGCTTAAAAAGTGTGATACAATATCTTCATAAATTCTTAATAAATTCATGCTATATTTTGT
>JAISFC010000046.1 GCA_031263785.1 Clostridiales bacterium
GCGGGCAGTGACATTCGCATTCCACTAAACGCGCTGACAATGCAATCGGGTCAACGACCTCCACTACCGCTTTAGGCAAGTTGTTCTTTTTCCATGTGGACGGAATGGCTCCGGTAGGAGTGTACTTGGATGAAAAGATTTTAGAATTCCCTTCCGAGCCGAAAAGTACAACTTTCTTGTCAAAGGTTGCAAGTCCGTTTACTTCGGTGGGTCGCCCGACGCCGCGGAATACTTCCAGAGTTACGTTGAAAAAGTATTTAATGTCAACAGTGAAATATCCACGGTTAAACGGCACCGGCTCTATGTCGGTGAACACCCATATAACTTCCGCCCTGCGTACTTTTACGTTTATCGCGTTATTTACTATTTCCTGCCCGCTGCGCGTAAGGATAACCCGCAGGTCTTCAAGGCAGTCTTTTTCTTTGCAAGCGTCATAAACTTTGTCTGTGTGTATGCACACGGCTTCTTTAAGGCAGTGCGCGTTTGTAATTGGCCCCGGCCCCGGCCCAATTTTTACTGGCATAAAAATCCTCCTAACAATAATGATATTTCTTTACATGTTATGTTTAAGGAGTATTTTAGGTGATAGGAAGGACCCGATGTTTTGCAGCGCCATAATAACGACGAGCGCAATCTCTAGAATCAACCAGTGCTCGACTTCGGTAATCATGATTATACTTTGCAGCGTGAGCAGAAATGTGTTGAGGCATATTTTTTGTACGTCCCAGTCGAATTTTAGGAATTTACCGGTATTTTTTGAGCGAATCACAAACACGATGAGGTAGCTCATAAAGGTCGAGAAGGCGGCGCCGTTCGGTCCGAACGATTTAATTAAAAGGAGATTAAGCGCGATATTTATAACCGCTCCGATGACGGTGGTGAGCATGGAGTGCATACTCTTTTTTTCCACCATATATATCGTGCCGAAAAAAGTGACAAGGCATGAGAATGTGGTGGACAGCACCAAAAACGGCACGTACTTCCAAGAGGCATAGAAGGAGGCGTCCACTAAAACGCTTATTATTAATTTTGCGGAGGGGATGATTAACGCGGCGGCTATAAAGATTAGCGTCTGATAGCGCGAGAATACGCGGCTGAAAAAACCGGAGCGTTCTTCCGCGTTGTCCGTCACGGCGGAGACCTGCCACGCTTCCATGAAAATCCCTGAGATTAGAATCAAAAAAGTGGGTATTTTATAGGATATCGCGTACAAACCGTTTGCCTCCTGCCCCAGCATGTACGTGACCATGTAACGGTCCGAAACGTTGGTAATCCACCAGAAAATCGTGGTTGGAATCAAGGGCAGGGCGTATGCGAGCATGGGACGCAGAAGAGCAAATTTGCGCTTGAATGCACAGTTTTTATGTAATGACGCTGTGAAAAACAGAAATATGGCGGACAGGGAGTCCGAGAGAATAATTGCCAGCACATAGCCCGTGATTCCCATTTTTAAGGGCAGCAAAAATATGATGGTGAACAAAATAGTGGTAGCGGTGCTTATTACGCCGTCGAGGGAGTACAATTTCATCATTTGTTTTGCGCGCGTGAATTGTGAGCAGAGCGCCCGCAGATTCGAGGTGAGAACGAACAGCACTATCAGCCAAATATACGGCGAAATAAAATCGGACAGCCACATCAGTGGGGTGAGTATCAAGAATACCGCGAATCCGCCCAATATTGTGATTAATCCGACGGTGAAAACCTCGTCTTTATTATTGGAAGAGTCCAGACCGAACCGCAAAACTGCGCCGGTTATGCCTAAGCTTGCAAGGGGAATAATTAAATTGGAGGTTTGTACGATGATGTCGACAATCCCAAATTCGCCCGGGTTAAGGGCGTAAGTATATAACGGCATAAGCAAAAAAACCAGCGCTTTTGAGCTGAATGCACCGATGCCAAAAATGACGGTATTGACTATGAGTTGTTTGTATTTTTTATCCAAATTATCACCGTAAACGCAAATTGAATTTTTGACCGAATATTTTTACTACATTCTATGCATAAATAATTTGCTTTTCCCCCCGGCGGGTGGTTTTAATGTTTTTCATGGAAGATTAAATTTTCTTCCGGCGAGAGGTTTCGAGGGATTCTGGGTAGATTTTGCTTTTTTCCGGCGAGTGGTTTTGAAGGGTTCCAAGGAGTTTTTACTTTTTTCCGGCGGGTGGTTTTTAGCGCAAAAGCTGAAGTTTTGACTAATTTCCCACATACATTTATGTATTTGTCAGGTGGTTTTGACCGCAAAAAGGTGGTAGTGAGCAAGTTTGCGTAAAAACGGCGCGCTTGCAAGCCGTTAGCAAACGCGAACGTGCCTTTTTGCGGAGAAGGAGCAATGGCGAAGCGGGTGATATTTTCGCGCGGTTCTCAGCGCGGAAATGAGCATAGCGCAGCCCATTGCGACGTGGTGGACCATCAGAGGCTCGAACTCTGGACACCCTGATTAAGAGTCAGGTGCTCTACCAACTGAGCTAATGGTCCCCGTTGCATTTTGAACTTACTATTGCATTATATATTATGTTTTTAATAATGTCAATAATTTTTTTATAAATTATTTTAAAATCCGCCCGATAAAAAAATTTATTGCTTTATTCTCGCGAATGTGTTACAATATTATTGTTAGGTATGGAAAGGAAGATATATAACAATGGCAAATTGGTTTAGTAAGATTTTCGGGACGTATAGTGATAGGGAATTGAAAAAGCTTTACCCTGTTTTAGATAAAATTCTCTCGTTTGAAGACGAAATGCGTCAATATAGCAATGACCAGCTTCGCGGAAAGACGGCGGAGTTCCGCGAGCGGCTGGAAAATGGCACCGAGCTTGACGAATTGCTGCCGGAGGCGTTTGCGGTTGTATGTGAGGCGTCGGACAGGGTGTTGGGAATGCGTCACTTCCCCGTGCAATTGCTGGGTGGAATCGTGCTGCACCAGGGGCGAATCGCCGAGATGAAAACGGGCGAGGGTAAAACCTTGGTTGCAACGCTCCCCGCCTATCTTAACGCGCTTCCCGCAAAGGGCGTGCACATCGTAACCGTCAACGACTATCTTGCCCGGCGCGACAGCGAATGGATGGGCAAGGTTTACACGTTTTTGGGGCTCAAAGTGGGGCTGGTGGTCCATGGAATAAGCGACAGCGAGCGGCATGAGGCGTATGAGGCGGACATAACCTACGCTACAAATAATGAGCTTGGTTTTGACTATTTGCGCGATAACATGATGATTTACAAGGAAAGGGTGGTTCAGCGCGGGCAAAACTTCGCTATCGTTGACGAGGTGGACTCCATCCTGATTGACGAGGCGCGCACTCCGCTTATCATCAGCGGTCAGGGGGATAAATCGACCGAGCTGTACACGGTGGCGAACCGTTTTGTTAAGGGGCTTAAAAATAAGGTCATCAAGGAAAGCGACGATAAGACGATGGAAGAGGACGAGGCGGGCATTGATTATATTGTAGACGAAAAAGCCAAAACGGCAACGCTCACGGCGGCGGGCATAAAAAAGGCGGAAAAGGCGTTCGGGATAACGAATCTCTACGACCCCGACAATATGACGCTTTCCCACCATCTTAACCAGGCGCTCCACGCGTACGGGATAATGCACCGCGATTCTAATTACGTTGTAAAAGACGGGCAAGTGCTGATTGTCGACGAGTTCACGGGGCGTATAATGCACGGCAGGCGGTACAGCGATGGTCTGCATCAGGCGATAGAGGCGAAAGAGGGCGTACATGTGGAGCGCGAGAGCAAAACGCTTGCGACTATTACGTTCCAGAATTATTTTCGTCTTTATAAGAAGCTTTCCGGGATGACGGGGACGGCGCAGACGGAGGAGGCGGAATTTCAGGACATTTACAAGCTGGACGTTATCGCGATTCCGACTAATAAGCCCATGGAGCGCGCGGATTTTTCCGACGTTATTTACAAGAACGAGCAAGGGAAGCTCGACGCGGTTGTTGAGGATATTATCAGCGCTAATAAAAAAGGGCAGCCGGTGCTTGTGGGGACGATTACGATTGAGAAGTCCGAGGCTTTGTCTAAAATGCTGAAAAGATGCGGGGTTAAGCACGAGGTTTTAAACGCGAAATTTCACGAGAAGGAAGCGGAAATAATAGCTCAGGCAGGGAAGTTCGGCGCGGTTACAATAGCGACCAACATGGCGGGGCGCGGAACCGACATAGTGCTGGGGGGCAACGCGGAATTTTTGGCTAAGCGGGAGATGAAAAAGAAGGGCTACGACACGCTTATGATAAATCAGGCGACCAGCCACGCGTATACCGATGACGAGGAAATTTTAAATACCCGCAAGGTTTTTAACGAGCTTTACGACAAGCATAAGTCGAGCATCGAAGAGGAAGCGAATAAGGTGCTGGAAGCGGGCGGACTGCGCATTGTAGGCACGGAGCGGCATGAGAGCAGACGAATTGACAATCAGCTGCGCGGACGTGCGGGGCGTCAGGGAGACGCGGGGGCGTCGAGGTTTTATATTTCGCTTGAGGACGATTTAATGCGTATATTCGGGTCCGAACGTATGCTTGCGACCGTGAACGCTTTGGGGATGAAGGACGACCAGCCCGTCGACGCGAAGATACTTTCGGGTGCAATTGAAACGGCACAAAAACGCGTTGAGGGACGCAACTTTGACATGCGTAAAAGCGTAATACAGTTTGACGATGTTATGAACGTCCAGCGCGAGATAATTTATTCACAGCGCAAAAAAGTGCTGAACGGTGAGGATTTGCACGGTGTTATAACGAGCTATTTTGAAAGCGCGGCAAATTCGATAGCGACGAGGACAATGGCGGGCAATGAATTCACGGATAATTGGGACTGGATTTTGTTCAACGAGCTGAGCGAGCAGATTTTGGGCGTTAGGTTTAAGCTGTCGGCGGATGAAAAAAGGGACATGACGGCGGAAAGGCTGACCGAGATGCTGCAGGACAAGGCGCGTGAGGTTTACGAGGGCAAGGAGAAGCTGTTTGACGCGGAAACGCTGCGTGAGGTGGAACGCGTGATACTCCTTCAGGTTGTCGACCAAAAGTGGATGGATCACATTGACGCGATGGATCAGCTGCGTCAGGGCATACGTTTGCGCGCGTACGCCCAGCATGACCCGATAGTTGAGTATAAATTCGAGGGCATGAATATGTTTGAAGAGATGATTGAGAATATCAAGGAAGATACAGTGAGGTATATAGCACATGCGCAGCCTTCTGGCGGCAAATTGGCGCGGCGCAGCGTTGCGGGGGAGACGTCGGAGGCGTTTGGCGGCGACGGGGCGGAGGCTGCCTACGGTGTGCAGGGAGGCAGAGGCAAGGGTTCAGCCGGGGTGCCGATGTCGACAAATCGTGACGACGGCGGCGGGAAAAAAGAGCCGGTCCATGTTGAAAAAGTAGGCAGGAACGAAATGTGCCCGTGCGGTAGCGGGAAAAAGTATAAGAAATGCTGCGGCGCGTAAATAGCGTAGATGTATAGTTTTTATATGAAAAGGAGATATAATATGATTGATTTCAGTGAGCTTCAAGCTAAATCAGTAGGTTTAAAAGAGACGGTAGTGTTGCTTGGTGATTCTCTTTAACGTTGCAGGAGCGGAAACGGAGTGTAAAAACCTTGAAAAGCAGACCGGTGAGGCGGGGTTCTATGACGACATCGACAAGGCGCACGGCGTGTTAAAGCAGATTAAGCGGCTGTCCGGCAAATGTGATGCTTATGCGCAGTTAAAGCGGGATTGGGAGGATTTGAACGCGCTCGTGGAGCTTGCGATTGAGTGCGATGATTCCGGCTTGATTGATGAGGCGGAGGCGAGCTTCGGGCATTTGTCGGATAGAGTGGACAAAATGCGGCTTGCGACCTTGCTTTCGGGACCATACGACAGCAATTCCTGCATAATCACCATTCACCCGGGCGCGGGCGGCACCGAGGCGCAGGATTGGGCGGAGATGCTTTTCCGCATGTACACGCGCTGGGCGGAAAGGAGCGGCTACGGCGCGGAAACCTTGGATTATTTGCCGGGGGCGGACGGTATAGGGATTAAGAGCGTCACGATTGAGGTGACGGGCGATATGGCGTACGGCTACGCGAAGTCCGAAAAGGGCGTGCATAGGCTGGTGCGCATTTCGCCGTTCGACAGCTCGGGGAGGCGGCACACGTCGTTTGCGGCGGTTGAGGTCATGCCGGAGCTGGACGATGAGGTGGAGGTCAACATTAACCCCGACGATTTGCGCGTTGATACATATCGTGCAAGCGGAGCGGGTGGGCAGCACATCAACAAGACGGCGTCAGCCATTCGCATCACTCATTTGCCGACGGGCGTGGTGGTTAGCTGCCAGAGCGAGCGGTCGCAGAAGCAGAACAGAGATTCGGCGATGAAGATGATAAAGGCGAAGCTGCTTGAAATTGCGGAGCGGGAGCACGAGGAAAAGATAGAGAATATCAAGGGAATACAGAAGGAAATAGCGTGGGGGAGCCAGATTCGCTCGTATGTTTTTCATCCGTACAGCATGGTAAAGGACCATCGCACCAATTTTGAGACAGGCAACGTAGGCGCGGTGATGGATGGGGAAATTGACGGGTTTATAAACGCGTTTTTAAATCAACAAGTGAAGACGGGTGGTTAATGATGTTTGAAAAGCTGGAAGATATAACAAAAAAATATGAGTATTTGAGCGGGCAAATAAGCGATGCCGCGGTGATAGCCAATCAGGAAGTGTGGAGAGATTTATGCCGTGAACATGCGGGTCTTGAGCCTATAGTTTCCAAATTTTCCGAATATAAAAAGGCGAAAGACACGGTTGATGAGGCGCGTACCCTGCTTGGAGGCGCGCTGGAAAAGGATTTTCGCGAGATGGTGCAGGAGGAGCTGGACGCCGAACGGGCGCATCTTGAAGGCTTGGAAAATGAGATTAAATTGTTGCTTTTGCCTAAGGACGTGAATGATGACAAAAGTGTTATTATGGAAATTCGCGGCGGGGCGGGGGGCGACGAGGCGGCTTTGTTTGCGGCGGATTTGCTTAGAATGTACCAAATGTATTCGGACGCGCACGGCTGGAAAACGGAAATGCTGAACGTCAACGCGACCGAGCTTGGCGGCATAAAAGAGGTGTCTTTCGAGATTAACGGCGTCGGCGCGTACAGCCGGCTGAAGTATGAGAGCGGTGTGCATCGCGTGCAGCGCATACCGTCTACCGAGAGCGGCGGGCGTATTCACACATCTACCGTGACGGTGGCGGTGCTGCCGGTGGTGGACGAAATAGAGGTCGAGATAAATCCGAACGACATCAGGACGGACGTTTTTCGTGCGGGGGGACCGGGCGGGCAATGCGTCAACACTACCGATTCCGCCGTGAGATTAACGCATATTCCTACGGGTTTGGTTGTGAGCTGTCAGGACGAAAAGTCGCAGCTGAAAAATAAAGATAAGGCGATGAAGATTTTGAGGTCGCGGCTTTATGAGCTGCTTCAAGGGCAGCAGGATGCCGAAATTGCGGCACAGCGCAAGAATCAGGTGGGCACGGGCGATCGGAGCGAGCGTATTCGCACCTATAACTTCCCGCAAGGACGTTGCACGGACCATCGAATCGGGTTGACCCTGCACAAGCTGGATTCCGTGATGAATGGGGAAATTGACGAAATTGTCGAGGCGCTTACAACTCATTATCAAGCCGAGCAGTTAAAAGGTGAAAACCATGAAAACTAAGATTTTCCGCGGTAATATAGATTTTTCTATCCCGGGCGCAATGATTAGAGAAGGCAAATTAGTCGCGTTCCCGACGGAAACGGTGTACGGTTTGGGCGCGAACGGGCTGGACGAAGGCGCGGTTGCGAGGATTTTTGCGGCGAAAGGACGTCCCGGGGATAATCCTTTGATTTTGCATGTGGCGGATTTTGACGGGCTGTTAAGGCTTACGGATTTAGAAGGCGGTTATGAGGAGAGATTGCGCAGAATAAGCGGAATAATGCCGGGACCCCTGACTGTGATTGTTAAAAAGAAGGATGAAATTCCCGGGATTGTCACCGCGGGGCGGGATACCGTTGCTATTCGCATTCCCGATAATAACATTGCGATTGAGCTGATAAAAGCCGCGGGAGTGCCGATTGCCGCGCCCAGCGCGAATATAAGCGGACGTCCGAGTTCTACTTGTGCGGAGCATGTTTTGCATGATTTTGACGGGAAGATAGATGCGATAATTGATGGCGGCAGCTGCAAAGTAGGGGTGGAATCTACGATTTTGGATTTGACGTGTGAGGTGCCGACCGTGCTGCGGCTGGGTGGTATATCGGTTCATACGCTGGAAAAAGCGTTGGGAGAGCGGATTATTGTCGCTGACGGAAACGGCGGTGAGCAAACGCCTAAGGCTCCCGGGATGAAGTACAGGCATTACGCGCCTCGTGCGCCGTTGTATATAATAGAAGGGGATTTTGAAAATGAGGTGGAAAAATGGCGTGTAAGCGGTGTAAAGGTGGGGAGCTTGCCTGCGATGAAGGACACGGGAAAGTATGCGGAAAAATTGTTTTTTTGGCTGAGGGAATTTGATAATAGAGGCGTGGATGTAATATTAGCGGAAAAAGTAGATGAAGAAGGCATCGGGGCGGCGATTATGAGCAGACTTAGGAAGGCGGCGGTTAAGACGGCGGAGGATGAAGGTGGCTGAATGTGAAAAAAGTGGTTGGATACGCGCATTTGAAGCCGGCGGGCGAAGGGTATGATTTGATGTACCTGTATGTTGCGCCCGAATACAGGAGGCGTGGAATTGCGAAGGAAATTATGAACGGACTGATTAATTTTGCGGAAAAACGGGGCAAAAATATAACTTTGGAAGTGAGAAAAAGCAACTGTAATGCTATAGACCTTTACACCGGCTTGGGATTTAAGAAAATTTCCGAAAGGAAGAGGTATTACAGCGATGGGGAAGACGCATGGATTATGTGTTTAACGGAGTTGAGATAATGGCGATTATATTGGCGATTGAAACTTCCTGTGACGAAACGGCGGCGGCGGTTGTCGAACGCGCAGGGGAGAATAAGTTCGAGGTGCGCTCAAGCATTGTTGCGTCTCAAATTGATTTACATAGGAAATACGGCGGCGTAGTGCCGGAAGTTGCGTCGCGGGCGCATGTGGAAAACATTCAATTGGTAACCGCGGAGGCAATGAGCGAAGCGAAGGTGAGCATTCGGGAGCTTGACGCGATAGCCGTTACGTGTACGCCCGGGCTAATCGGCGCACTATTAGTGGGATTAAACTATGCAAAGGCTTTGGCTTTTACAGCGGGTGTGCCGTTGATTCCCGTGCATCATATAGAGGGGCATATATGCGCAAGCTATGTTGAAAATGCCGTTAAATTGCCGTTTATAAGCTTGGTGGCGTCGGGCGGACACAGCGCGGTTGTTTTGTCGAAGGAGTATGACGATTTTGTTTTGCTTGCTCAGACGCGCGACGACGCGGCGGGGGAAGCGTTCGATAAGGTGGCTAGAGCGCTTGATATAGGCTATCCCGGAGGACCAGCGATTGAGAAGGCGGCAAAAGAGGGCAATGACAAGGCTTACACCTTTCCACAGGTAAAGCTTGATGATTCAGACGATTTTAGCTTTAGCGGAGTTAAAACGGCGGTTATCAATACCTTGCAAAAAGCGAAAAATACGGGTGAAAATGCTAATGTTGCAGATATCGCGGCGTCGTTTCAATATGCCGTGTGCGAGACGCTGTCGGAAAGGACAATCGGGATTGCAAAAAAACGTGATGTAAACCAAATTGTTCTGGCAGGCGGCGTTGCGGCTAACAAATTATTACGCGCCATGTTGGAAAAAAAATGCGCGCAAAATAATTTTAACTTTTTTGTGTCGAGCATTAAATATTGCACTGATAATGCGGTAATGATAGCTGTGAGAGCGTTCTTTTCGTTTGATAAAAACCAATTTGCGGGGCTTGATTTGAACGCGAGGGCGAGCTGCAAGGTGGGGCACTTTACACCTGTGGAAAAACCTGTGGAAACTGTGGAAAAAGTTTGTGATAAATAAAAATTATTAAAAAAAATAAAAATTTTTCTTGCAAATAATTTGTTTATATGATAGAGTTAATGTTGAGAGGTGAGCTCGATGGCGGAGTTGTACATAAAGGGCATAAAGCTTGATGATACCTTTAATTGCGGGCAATGTTTCCGCTGGAATAAGCAGGAGGACGGCAGCTATTTAGGGGTTGCGGGGGACAAGCCGGCGAAAGTTTCGCAGGAGGGCGATTGTGTTTGCATAGATTCGCCTGTGGATAACTTAGATTTTTGGCGTGAGTATTTTGACGCCGACCGCGATTATTCCGTTATCGGGGCGCAAATCCTGAACAGTTTGCCGCCTGAAACGGATATATATGATGTCTTTAAAAAGGCGATAGAGTTTGGCGGGGGTATAAGAATTTTAAAACAGGATTTATGGGAAACCTTGTGTTCTTTTATAATATCTCAAAACAATAATATTCCGAGAATCAAAGGAATTATCGATAGATTATGCAGGCAGTTCGGCGGGGAGATTGGTTTCGGCGAGTCAGTTTGCTATTCATTTCCGCCACCTGAAAAAATTTTTGACGTCGATTTGTCGGAGATACGAAGCGGATTTAGGGAGAAATACATAAAAAATGCCGCTGTAAACGCGATGGACGGCATATTGGAATCGGCGGATAGTCTGCCTTCGCAACAAGCCCGTGAATTACTAAAAAAAATAAACGGCGTGGGGGATAAAGTCGCTGATTGTGTACTGTTGTTCGCTTATCATAGATTAGAAATCTTCCCGCAGGACGTGTGGATAAAGCGCGCTGTGAGTGATTTAGGAGTACAGCACGGCGCTTTTGGCGAATACGCGGGCATAGCTCAGCAATATTTATTCCATTATTATAGAAACGGACGAGGTGACAAAATTGGTGTTAAAAACGAAAAAGACAATTTGTTACAAGTGTGTGCGGTGTAAAAACTTTATTACTACGGAAATTTCGGCATTTGACATGCGCGACGGGGTGGAGATTGAATGCGAGTGCGGCGGCAATGACATGACGATAAGCCAGGAGAACAGGCAGTATGTTTTTGCGTACATGTGCCCGAGCTGCAGGAAGCCGTATATTAAAAGGGTGGATATCCGCACGTTTTGGGAAAATGAGCAGCTTATTTTCACTTGCACGGGGTGCGGCGCGGCGGCGTGTTCTATCGGGAATTCCCACAATAAGCAGATTAAATTTTTAAGCGAAAAAAGCGGCGAATTCTATGAAAACGACATGATTCTTTCGGAGACGGAAAAGGTACTTAGCAGGCTTGTCTCGCAAAAAAAAGTTACGTGCGAGTGCGGCGGCAGAGCAATTGACGTCAGCGCGGGCTTAAGGGGCGTGGATTTATCGTGCAGGAAATGCGGCGCGTGCAAATTTGTAAGAGCGATAACAGAGGACGATTTGTTGAAAAACAGGTCAATTAAGCGGATTTTGCTTGCGAAAAAAAGCAACAAGGTAATTAAACTTGATTATTAAAGGAGATGAAATGTATGTTGGTTAATTGCAGTGATATGCTGAAAAAAGCCGTTAGTGGGATGTATGCGGTGGGGCATTTCAACACTAACAATTTAGAGTGGACAAAAGCTATACTTATTGCTTGCGAGGAGAAGAAGTCGCCCGCGCTCGTGGGGATTTCGGAGGGCGCGGCGAAGTATATGGGCGGATATAAGGTTGTGGTTGACATAGTGCGCGATTTGAGCGAGAGCCTTAATATTACGGTGCCGGTGAGCGTCCATTTGGACCACGGTAGCTATGACGGTTGTTTGGCGGCTATTCAGGCGGGTTTCCCCTCTGTGATGTTTGACGGGTCAAAGTATCCGATTGACGAGAATGTGGAGAAGACCCGCGCATTGGTGAAGCTCACGCGGGAAAAGGGTATTTCGTTGGAGGCGGAGGTCGGAGCAATCGGCGGCGAGGAGGACGGCGTCATAGGCGGCGGCGAGGTGGCGGACGCGGATGAATGCGCGAGAATTGCGGAGCTGGGCATTGATTTTCTTGCTGCCGGCATCGGGAACATTCACGGAAAGTATCCCGAAAATTGGCGTGGATTGGATTTTGATACATTAGAAAAAATAAAGAGCCGAATCGGCGATATGCCCTTAGTTTTGCACGGCGGAACGGGCATTCCAAAGGATATGATTGAGCAGTCGATAAGCTTGGGCGTGGCGAAAATTAACGTCAACACGGAATGTCAACTTGCTTTTGCCGAGGCGACGCGCAAATATATTGAGGCGGGCAAGGATTTGGAAGGGAAGGGTTTTGACCCGCGGAAGCTCCTGAAGCCGGGCTTTGAGGCGATTATAGAAAAAGTGAAGGAGAAAATAGACTTGTTTGGCACCACAAATTGCGCATAGGGGGAGATTATAGTGGTAGATAGCGTTATTTTGGCGGCAGGCGGAGGGACGCGGATGAAGTCCAAGACGCCGAAAGTGTTGCATAATGCCTGCGGTGCGCCTATTATTGATTGGGTGATTGAGAGCGCGGATGTTGTTTCCGAAAACATAATTGTCGTCATAGGGCATGAAAGTGCGCAGGTGCGCGGGCATTTGGAATCGAACAAGCGGGGCGGGAAATTAAAGTATGCGGAGCAAAAGCAGCTGTTGGGGACGGGGCATGCCGTGATGCAGGCGAGGGACGTAATAACCGCGGACACGACTTTGATTATCGCGGGGGACGTACCTTTGATTACGGGAGAAACGCTTAAAAACGCGTTGGAATTCCACAAGAAAAGTCAGGCGGAAATAACGATAATAACGGCTAATTTTAAAAAGCCTTTCGGGTACGGGCGGATTGTTCGGGATTCGAGCGGCAATATTGTTAAAATTGTTGAGGAAAAAGACGCAAACGCGGAGCAGCGCGCAATTTCGGAGGTTAATTCGGGGGTTTATTTCTTTAATACGGAATTTTTGAAATCGCTTGAGGGCAAGATTTCGCGGTCCAATGCTCAAGGCGAATTTTATCTTACGGACAGCATTGAAATTGCCGTTAGCGAGGGCAAAAAAGCCGCGGCGTTCCTTTTGAAGGATTCGCGGGAAATGTTGGGGGTCAATTCGCGGGAACAGCTTGCGAAGGTCGAAAAACTTTTGCGCGGCAGAATCATTAAAAATCACATGGAAAACGGCGTTACATTTATAGATACGCGGTCGTCGTATATTGGGAAAAACGTGAAAATCGGGCAAGATACGATAATTTATCCGCAAACCGCAATCGAGGGCAGCAGCGTCATCGGCGAGGATTGCGTGATAAGGGGCTCGAGAATATCGGACAGCGTTATCGGCAACGGCGCGCAGGTGGAGAATTCGTTGGTTATAAGCAGTAAAATCGGCGAAAAAACCGTCATCGGACCATTTGCCTATGTGCGTCCGAATTGCGTGATAGGCGACGGCAACAGAATCGGGGATTTTGTGGAGCTTAAAAATTCAAATATCGGCAACGGGACTAAGATTTCACACTTGACATACGTGGGCGATGCGGATGTGGGCGAGAATGTGAATTTTGGCTGCGGAAGTGTTGTGGTGAACTACGACGGAAAGAAAAAAACGCGTAGCGAGGTGCAGGACGGCGCTTTCATCGGGTGCAATGTAAACTTGATTTCGCCCGTCGTGGTGGAGAAAGACGCGTTTATTGCGGCGGGTTCCACGATAACTAAAAACGTGCCGTCAAAGGGGCTTGCAATCGCGAGACCAAGGCAGGAAAATAAGGAAAATTGGGTTAAAGAGTAGGGATTTTTAGACGGCTAAGCGGAGCTGAATTTTTTACCGAAGACGGTTTTAATGTAATCAAAAAGCGTACGCGTTATGTGCGGCGTGTATTAAAAGGAGTTGCTTTAATGATACACTATAACAGAGAAGTGAAGATTTTTACCGGCAACGCAAATGTGCCTCTGGCGAAAAAAATAGCGGAGAGGGTGGGCGTGCAGCTGGGTAACGCCATGGTGGAGAGATTTTCCGACGGCGAAGTTAATATTACTATCGGCGAAACGGTGCGCGGATGTGACGCGTTTTTAGTGCAGCCGACGTCCAGCCCAGCCAACGAGACATTGATGGAGCTGCTGATAATGATAGACGCGTTCAAGCGCGCGTCTGCGGAGCGGATTACGGCGGTTATGCCCTATTATGGATACGCGCGGCAGGACCGCAAGGCACGAGCGCGCGACCCGATATCGGCGAAATTAGTGGCGGACCTGCTCACCATGGCGGGGGCGGACCGCATATTGACTATGGACCTCCACGCGCCTCAAATACAGGGATTTTTTAACATTCCCGTGGACCATCTGATAGGTATGCCGCTGCTGTATGAATATTTTAGAGAGTATGTAAATAACAAGGATGATGTGGTTATAGTGTCGCCGGATGTGGGCAGCGTGAACAGGACGCGCCAATTTGCCGAGCGGATAGATTTGCCCATAGCCGTGGTGGATAAGCGGCGTCCTAAGGCGAATGTCAGCGAGGTTATGAATATAATCGGCGAGGTAAATAATAAGAAGGTAATCATGGTTGACGATATGATTGACACGGCGGGGACTCTGTGCCATGCCGCGAAAGCGCTGGAGGAGCACGGGGCTAAAGAGGTGTACGCGTTTGCGACGCACGGGGTGCTGTCAGGGCAGGCGATAGAGCGTATCGAAAATTCGCCGATTCGGGAGTTAATTGTTTTGGACACAATCGCGGTCCCGAGCGCAAAATTGACGGGGAAAATAAAGCAGATTTCGTGCGCGAACCTCTTTGCGGACGCTATACGGCGGATTCACGAAGGGATGTCGGTCAGCACGATGTTCAAATAGGCGCGGGGGCGAAAACGGAGGATAACGGATGTGTTTTTGATAGCGGGGCTTGGCAATCCGGGCGGTGAATACATAAACACGCGGCACAATGTGGGCTTTTTTATGTTGGATAAATTGGCGAAAGAGCTGGGCGTGAAGATTACAAAGCGAAAATGGCGGGGGCTGGTTGGTGAGGTTAAAAATAAATTCATACTTGTCAAGCCGCAAACATATATGAATTTAAGCGGGGAATGTATAGCGGCAATCGCGAGGCGGCGCAGGATAGCCCCCAAGAATATCTTGATAATCTACGATGATATCTATCTTGATTTGGGCGTTATACGGTTGCGAATGAGCGGCTCGAGCGGAGGGCACAACGGAATGAAAAGCATCATAGAGCGTCTGGGGACGAGTAATTTCCCGCGGCTGCGCATAGGTATTAGGAACGGAAAAGACGCCGACGCGTCAATAAGCGATTATGTTATGGATAAGCTGACAGCGGGCGAAATTGAGCGATTGGATGATGTGTGGGTGAACGCGTTTGAGAAGATTAAAGAAATAGTGAAGATGTAACTAAAAGGTAAGGCGAATTAGATGTTAAAAAACATACTCAAAAACTCGGCAAGCTTCAAGGCGATTATCGAGCACGTGACCAAAAGGGAAACGCCTGTGACGGTTAAAGGGCTGACCGACGCGGCTTTTGCGCATATGTTAAGCTGCTTGCCGAATATGCCGACGATTGTTTTGACGCCGAGCATTAAAACCGCGAAGCAACTGTGCAGCGATTTGCAGCTGTTTACTTTGCGTCCCATTCATTTTTTGGCTCCTAAGGAGCTGATTTTGTATAATGTGGACGCGCGGGCGGCGGACATCACACGGGAGCGTTTGCGCGTTATGAACGAGGCGGTGACCAACCCGAATCAAATTTTCATCCTCCCTGTCGAAGCCGCGATACAGTCCGTCATGCCGCGCAGTCTCTTTGCCGATGACAGCTTGATATTGAAGAAGGGGCATACATATGAGCTTGATTTTTTGGTGGACCGATTTGTGAATTTGGGCTATGTGCGTGAGCATGTCGTGGAGGGCGAGGGGCAATTCAGCGTACGCGGGGGCATTCTGGATTTCTCGTCGGTAAGCGGTAATTTTCGCGTAGATTTTTTCGGCGACGAAATTGAAAATATCAGAACGTTCGATATCGGGACGCAGCGTTCGCTTGAAAACAGAGAAACCGCGGTTGTTCTGCCGGTGCAGGAAAAGGACGCGCAAAGTGATTTTACGATTTTCCTTGATTATTTTAAGGATGCCGCCGTTTTTATGCAGGAGCCTTTGGCGTGTGGAGAAGCGGCGCGCATGGCGACGGCTCAATTGGAGAGCGAGATAAAGTTTGCCGAGAGTGGTGGGCGGAAGATTAGTTCAAGTGATATTTTAAAGGATTTTGGAGATGTGGTTGAACGGGCGCAGGGTTTAGGATTGATTGGCGTGTGCGGAATTTCTACGTCCAATCCATATTTCCGCTCCAAGAAAATAATTGAGATGACGGCGATTCGTCAGCCGGGATTTCAGGGGAATATGGAGTTGTTCATTGATACCGTCCGCGGTTATGTGAAAAGCAAGCGCAAGGTTTACGTTGTTGCGGGGAGCGAAACTAAGGCGAAAAATATCGTGGAAACGTTGTGTGAGCGCGGGCTTTTTGCGCTGTACAATGACGACGGGAAAGACGCCGTAACCGTTGCGGTGGGGGAGATTAGAGAGGGCTTTGAGTACCCGGAGGTCAACACGGCGGTTATAAGCGACCGCGACATATTCGGGGCTGTCAAAAAGGGAAGAAAAGGCGCAAGCGGCGGGAAGTTTCGTGGGGATAACGTAACAGCCGCGCAAAGGCTCCAGAGCTATTCGGATTTGGAAACGGGCGATTATGTTGTGCATCAGAACCATGGGATTGGGAAATATTTGGGGATTAAGCAAATAACGGTGTCCGGGGCGCGCATGGATTATTTGCAGATAAAGTATCACGGCGAAGACAAATTATACATCCCGGTGAATCAGCTGGATATGATTTATAAATACGTGGGCAAGGACGGGGTGCAGGTGCGTCTTTCGCGTTTGGGCGGGGCGGAGTGGAACAGGACAAAGCAGCGGGTTAAGCGCGCTTGCGAGGACATGGCGGAGCAGTTGGTGGAGCTGTATGCGAAGCGGCAGATGCAGGCGGGCAGGGCGTTCCCCGCGGATGACCAATGGCAGAGCGAGTTCGAGGAGACGTTTGAGTACAACGAAACGGAGGACCAGCTGCGCACGATTGAAGAGGTTAAGCGCGATATGCAGGCGCCGCGTCCGATGGATAGGCTGGTTTGCGGCGACGTGGGGTACGGCAAGACGGAAGTAGCGATGCGGGCGGCGTTTAAGGCGGTTATAAGCGGGGCGCAGGTTGCGTATTTGGTGCCGACGACGGTGCTTGCGAGCCAGCATTTTGCGGTATTCCGGCGCAGAATGCAGCAGTTCGGGGTGAGGATTGAGCTGCTGTCGCGTTTTCGCAAGCCGGCTGAACAAAAGGCGACCATAGCGCGGCTGGAAAAGGGCGAGGCGGACATCGTAATCGGCACACACCGCCTCTTGCAAAAGGACATCAAGTACAAGAATTTAGGGTTGCTGATTATTGATGAAGAGCAGCGTTTCGGCGTGTCGCACAAGGAGAGAATCAAGGAGATAAAGACGAATATTGACGTACTCACGCTCACGGCGACGCCTATTCCGCGGACGCTGCACATGAGCCTGTCGGGAATCCGCGATATGAGCGTGATAGAAACGCCGCCGAAAAACCGTTACCCCGTTGCAACCTATGTTTTGGAGTATAATTTTAAGATAGTGCGCGAGGCAATCGCGAGGGAAGTGGCGCGCGGGGGGCAGGTGTATTATTTGCACAATCGCGTGGAAACGATACACGGCACAGCCGATAAAATCCGCAAAATTTCGCCTAATTTGCGAGTAAGCGTGGCGCACGGACAGATGGCGGAAGCGTCGCTTGAGCGGATTATGGTCAAGGTGGCGGAGGGCGAGGTGGATGTGCTGATTTGCACGACTATAATAGAAACCGGCTTAGATATACCGAATATAAATACGATTATTATCGAGAATGCCGACAGAATGGGGCTGGCGCAATTGTATCAGCTGCGTGGGCGCGTAGGCAGGTCCAATCGATTGGCTCACGCATATTTGACTTATAATAGAGATAAAATACTCACGGAGCAAGCGGGCAGGCGGCTTAAGGCGATTCAGGAGTTCACGGAATTCGGGTCGGGGTTTAAAATTGCGTTGCGTGATTTGGAGATACGCGGCGCGGGCAACGTCATAGGCAGTCAGCAGCACGGGCACATGGACGCGGTGGGCTATGATTTGTACTGTCAGTTCCTCGAAGAGGCGATTACGAAAATAAAGGGTGAGCCCGAGCGCGGTAGGACGGAGGACCTGACGACGATAAATGTGCCTTGTGATGCGTATTTGCCCGAGAGCTATATTGAAGGTGAAAATTACAGAATTGAGATGTACAAGAAAATTGCAGGCATAAGAACGGATGAGGATTATAGTTACGTCGAACAGGAGCTGCTCGACAGATATGGGGAAATTAGCCAATGTGTGCGGAATTTGCTGGACGTCGCAATTCTTAAAGCGCTTGCTTCCGATTTGCACATTGTGGAAATAAAACAATTTGACGGATTCTTTCTAATGAAGATGCAAAGAGGTTTTGGCGAGAGTTTTCGCATTAAAACGGACGATTTGGGAAAAGATGGGAATATTAAGTTTTTGTTACAACGTGTAAAAGCATTGAAAAATTTTGTGAAATGATATATAATGGTTATGACATAAAAATAAACGTCACTTAGAGAACATAAATTTATCGGGAGTGAGTTCAAATGAAGAAAATTGTATCAAGCGTGTTAGTAATTGTTATGTGCCTCGGGATTTCGGGGTGCGGGTCGTTCAATGACGATACCGTTGCTAAAATCAACGGCGACCCGGTTTCCAAAGGTATGCTGGAGTATTTTGTGTTCACGGTCAAGAACAGCCTTGCAAGTGAAAACACAAGTAATCTCGAGAGTTTTTGGGATGAAGGGACTATCGAAGGGGTCAACGCGGGGCAGTACGTCAAAGAACAGGCGATGGAGGCTATTTTGACGGGGTATGTAATTCGTCAGCAGGCGATTAAAAACGGCAGCGACTTGACCGACACGGAAAAAAATGAAATTGAGACCAGCAGACAGGCTACCATTGAGCAATTCGGGGGTCTTGAGCAGTACAAAGAGGCGTTAAAACCTTACGGCTTGACGGATGAGGTTTACACTGAGATGCTGAAAAACAGAAAATACGAGCAGAATTATTTTGCGTCGGTAAAGGGAAAATACACTGATGATGAGCTGAAAAAATACTACACGCAAAACATGTTCAGGATTAAACACGTGTTAATCTCGAATAAGAATTCCGAAACTGAAGAGGCGCTCCAGGGCGACGATTTGGCGATGGCGCGCGCAACGGCGGCTGACATTGAAAAGCGCGCGAAGGACGGGGAGGATTTTGATAAGCTTGTTGCTGAATATTCGCAGGACCCCGGGTCGCAAACTTCGCCGGACGGGTATCTTATGGGCTCGGCGTCGTCCATGGTTAAGCCTTTCTTAGAAAAATCTGTGGAAATGAAAGAGGGCGAGGTCAGCGATATAGTGGAAACAATGTATGGTTATCACATACTAAAGAAGTATCCCGTGGTTGAAAGCGAGTTTGAGGCGCAAAAGGACTCGATAATAAATGAGTATTGGCAGTACGCGGTTTCAGAGTGGGGTAAGGATGCCAAGGTGGAGTATAATAAGCCTGTTTTTGATGCCGTATCAGTTGCGGCATCCGGAAGTTAATCGTGAAAATTAAGATGCGTTAATCGGCATCAATTGGTTATGGAGGAGTTAGTCATGTACGAGGATAAGATGTTGACCTGCATTAATTGCGGCAATGAGTTTGCTTTTACTGCGGGTGAACAAGAATTTTATGCGGAGAAGGGCTTGACAAATGCGCCGAGCCGTTGCAAGGACTGTAGGACGGCGCGTAAAAAAGCGAATAGAGCGGCGCGCGAGAATTACGAAACGGTCTGTGCGCAGTGCGGCAAAACGGCGGTTGTGCCATTTATTCCCAAGAGTGACAAGCCGATATATTGCAGCGAATGTTACGCAGATAAACAAACGTAATAGATTGCAGAGGTGAGGGTATGAAACTGATTTTTATCCGACATGCTCAAACGGAATGGAATGCGCTCAACAAGGTGCAGGGGCGGACTAACGTGCCGCTGAATGACGTTGGACGCGCTCAGGCGCGGGCAGCTGCCGGAAAATTGAAACAAAGCGAGGAAAAGGTGGATATAATTTTCTGTTCACCGCTGGCGCGCGCCATAGAAACGGCGCAAATCGTCAGCCAGCCGTTTAATGCTCCCGTGGTAATCGACAAGCGGCTAATTGAGATAGATTTCGGGAAATGGGAGGGCGCGGGCAGGAAGCAATTTGTCGGCGGTTCGGCTAGCAACGCGATACTACATACTCCTTCTGATATTTTATTAGAAAACAACGTTGAGCCTCTTGATTTGTTCCAAAAAAGGATTAATGAGTTTCTGGAGGAGATTAAGGAGAAATACAGCGGCAAAACTGTCGTGGCGGTTTCTCATTGTGTGGTGGGACGCTGGGTGCATTGGTATTTTCACGGGCTGTCCGGCAACGAGAAATACACGCTGGAAAATGCCGGAATTGCGGAGTACGTCATGGACGCATTGCCGGTGTGAAGCGGTTTGACGGGTTTGAAAATCTTTTGGATAAAGCGTTGAGCCTATGCGACGGCGAACCGTGCGTTATTGGCATTGACAGTCCGTGCGCATCGGGGAAAACTACATTAGCCGATTTGCTTGCCGCGGAAATAGGCGGAAAACGCGGGATTTGCGCGGGCATTATTCACATGGACGACTTTTTCCTGCCGCCTAATTTGCGTACTCCCGAACGATTAGCTCAAGCGGGAGGGAATGTGGATTATGAGAGATTCAGCCGTCAGGTTGTAGAAAAGCTCGGGACGGATATGTTTGCTTATGATGTATATAATTGCGAAGATGATTCGTGTCGGCGTTCAGAGCTAATTTATACGAACCTGCCGATTATAGTTGAAGGTGTGTATTGTTTGCATCCTTTTTTCGGGGACTACGTTAATTTGAGGGTGTTCGTAAAATCCGATAAAAGCGCGCGGATTAAGCGTCTAAGGCAACGCTGCGACGATGAAAAATTCATGAATTTTGTAAACAAGTGGATTCCCCTAGAGGATAAGTATTTTGATGAGTATGAGATAGAAAAAACGTGCAATGTGAAGCTGGAAAATAATTAATGAAGTTGAGAATAGTTTGAGGTGATTAATATGTTATATCGTAAAAATAAAAAGGGAGAAGAACTGTCTATTTTGGGGTTTGGATGTATGCGTCTGCCAACTAAGGCGGGATTAATTGATTTCAACCGCGCACAGGCGCAAATCCGATACGCCTACGAGCACGGAGTTAATTATTTCGACACCGCGTACATATATCATGCGGGGCAGAGTGAGGGATTTTTGGGTAAGGCATTGAAGGGCATACGCGAGGAAGTGAATGTGGCGACAAAATTGCCGCCGTATCTGGTGAAAAAGCCGGAGGACATAAACAAAATTTTCGGTACGCAGCTCAAGCGGTTGCAGACGGATTATGTCGACTACTATTTGATGCATGCGTTGAAGGACCTTTCCACTTGGGAGGGGCTGGTCGAAAACGGCATTTTGAAGTTTATAGATGAAGCTAAGGAAAAAGGGACAATTCGCAATATCGGGTTTTCGTTCCACGGCAACAGCAACGAATTTGTGCGGATTATCGACGCTTACGATTGGGATTTTTGCCAAATACAGTGGAATTACACGGACGAGTTTACGCAGGCGGGCACCGGCGGGCTGGAATACGCGCATTCAAAGGGTATTCCCGTGATTATAATGGAGCCGCTGCTGGGCGGACACTTAGCAAATAAGCTGGCGGAGGATGAGCAGAAGGTTTTTGACAACGCTTCGGTTAAGCGCAGCAATGCGGAATGGGGACTGCGTTGGGTGTGGAATAATCCCGCCGTTACGGTAGTTCTTTCGGGCATGGGGGAGGAAGCGCACGTTGAAGAGAACATCCGCACTGCCGACGAAGGCTTGCCCAACAGCATGACGAAAGAGGAATTGAAGGTTGTCGACGACGTATGCGCCGCGATTAAGAAAAAGAGGCGTATTCCCTGCACCGGATGCGGATATTGCATGCCTTGCCCGGCGGGGGTTGACATCCCGGAGTGTTTCGATAATTTTAACACCATATATTCGGTGAGCAAAGGGCGTGCCATGTCGCGATATATAGGGTTTACGAGCGGGCTTACGGGGGGTGTTGCGAGCAATGCCGGCAAGTGCGTAAAATGCGGCAAGTGCGCGAAACATTGTCCGCAGAGCATTGAAATCCCGGATCGCATTGAAGATGTTAGGCAGGAGTTTGAGGGATTGGTTTTCAAAGCGGCGATGCTGATGAAAAAGGGCATGAAAATAGGCAAGAACGACAAGCGGGAGGCATAGTATACTACGGGGTGTTTTTGTGTTTATCGTTATTCGCAAAACTATGGCGATTATACTCGCCGTTTGTGCGGTATTGGCGGGCATGGCTGTGTTTTTCTTCCAGGGGATTTTGTCGCAAATATGATTACGGCTTGGGAGCCAATGCCGCGCCAATCATACCGGCGTTGTTTTTCATAAAGGCGGGGAACAAATCGGGTACGGTGTTCGGGCTATACGCCGATTTTTCGAGGTGCGCCAGCAGCCGCGGGTGTATGTAATCAAACTGCTCAGCTATGCCGCCGCCGATGATAATTACCTCGGGAGCGATAATATTTATAATATTACTAATCCCGACGGCGATATTTTTTATGTGTTGTTCCACGATTGCAACGGCTGATTCGTTGTTTTTTTGCCGCACCTCAGCGAAAATAGCTTCACCGTTTTGGGTCCACGCCTCATTTGGGCGCTCGCTTTTCGCTCGGGCGACCAGCGCAGTGGTTGACGCAATAGCTTCCCAACAGCCGCGTTTTCCGCAGGTACACTTCGGGGCGTCCGCGCGCGAATCTATCATCATATGCCCGACCTCGCCCGCCGCGCCGTTAAGACCGCTTATCACCTTTCCGTCAATGATTATACCGCTGCCGATTCCCGTGCCAAAAGTGAGCATGACGACGGTTTTATAGCCTTGCCCCGCGCCGTATAAATATTCGGCAAGCGCGGCGCTGTTTGCGTCATTGCTCAGTATCATGCGGCTCGGAAAAGCCATGTTGTTTTGCAGCGGAAGGTTGTTAGCGCGCAATAGGGTGTTGCCCTGAATTTGCCCCGGGATGGCTATGTAAATCGGCGTGCTCGCAGGCAGAATGTCCGCGTCTTTGGTTTCATCGGCGAGCGCGTCAATCCACGCAAGAAAATCCGCCGGGGTCAAATCGCTTCGCGTGGGCACAATTCGTTCCCAAAAAATGCACTCTTTTGCGACTATTCCGAACCTCGTGTTCGTGCCGCCGATATCAAAACTTATTTTGCAATTGTTCATATATTAAATTCCTCCAAAAATTTTACTTGACATTATTATATCACTGGTATAAAATAAATGCAAGAGGGATAATTATGGATGAAGTCACAAAAAATAAACACTTAAAAGTGCTCATATGGATTGCGTACATTGTGATTGGCTGGTATATTGTTATGTACTGGCTTCCGCTTATCATTGTGTGGCTTTTGCCTTTTATTCTTGCGTATTTTGTCGCCTCGATCACTCAACCGCTGAAAAATTTCTGCGAGAAGCGTATACACATGCCGAAAAAAATTGCGGCGCGGGTGGCGTGGGCATTTGCGTTAATCGTGTTTTCCGCTGTAGTAGGGTTTATTGTGACAAAAATGGTCATCGAAATGATAAATTTCGCCACTAATTCGCCTGCTTATATTGAATCGGCGACGATAACCATTAATAATATCAGCGAACGGTTTGTATCATGGCAAGCGGCGCTTCCCGACAGTTATAACGCCTTAATTGAGATGGCGGTTACCTCCCTGACCACGCAGACGATGGCGATTTTAGGCAGCTTCTCGCAAACGGCAATGACGTGGATTAAGGATATTGCAACTGCCCTGCCGGGATTTTTATTGTTTTGGTTAATCTTTATTGTGGCAAGTTATTTCATGTGTAAAGATTTTGCGTTAATAAAAAGGTGGCTCATGCTTCAAATTCCGCTAAGGCGGCGGGGGCAGGTGACGCAAATTAAAGGGTTCGCGACAACGGCAATCACCAAATATTTTCGCGGAATGGGCATAATGTTGGGGATTGTGTTTTGCGTGTTGCTGACGGGGCTGCTGGTCCTCGGGGTGAATTATGCGTTTTGGATAGCCTTTTTCCTTGCGATTCTTGAAATTCTGCCTCTGATAGGCACGGGAATAGTGCTTGTTCCTTGGGGCTTATACACTATTTTCATCGCACATAGCTTGCCCGTGGGCATCGGGCTTTTGGTGTTGTACCTCGTGAACATTGTCATACGCCAGCTGGCTGAGCCCAAAATCATTAGTAAATCGCTGGGGCTGCATCCAATGATAACCCTAATTGCAATATACGTGGGATTAAAAACCTTTGGCTTTACAGGCGTGATAGTTTTCCCGATTATTGCACTTGTTTTGGTGTCCTTGCAGCGCGCGGGCGTACTTAAATTTTGGCAATCGGACTAATTAATGAATTTTTTCTCCTAAATGCGGAAAAATAAAACAAAATAATTACCGCAAAAGGAGAAATTTATATGCAATCAAATGGTTTTGTAAAAGGTTTAGTGACCGGGGTAACAGCGGGCATTGTCATTTCCACGGTAATAAATCCGCTGGATTCGAGTGATGTCCGCCGTATAAATAAAGGCGCGAATAAAGCGTTTACTACGATTGGTAGCATCATGGACGGAGTTATTAATACTTTCAAGTAGAATTTGCCGGCGTGTATTAGGTAACAAAATTTTCCGATAGTCTTATTTTGCGGTTGCGGGGGGGAATTGCGCGTAATCCCTGCAGCCGCAAAAAATTAATACAAAAGAAACAAGCGGGATTGTAAATAATTTTGCGTTAATGTTAATTAAATTGGTAATAATTTCAGTATCCACATGTCAATATCCTTATTTTGTTCCCGACATTAATGTCGGTTGCAAAATTTTGAGATAAAAAATCTTTCAATTCTTCTGATTTCAAAATTTTATAACCGTTTAACTGAAGTTCATTTGAATATGCTGAGATTTTTAAATTTTTTTGCGCGGTGAGAGGATTTATCCTAGGAACAACCCGCAAAAGGTTGATAGTGAGCAAGTTTGCGTAAAAGCGGCGCGTTTACAAGCCGCTAGCAAACGCGAACGTGACCTTTTGCGGAGAAGGAGGCGCAATGTCGCGTTGCGAACTTTTGCCGCGCTTTTCAGCGGCAAAAAGAGCGGAGCGTCATTTGCGCCGACGTGGAGCTACTGATGGGACTTGAACCCGCGACCTGCTCATTACGAATGAGCTGCTCTACCAACTGAGCTACAGTAGCATATTTAAAGATGTTGGGCGCTACGTGCGTGCCGCCTACACTTATTGCCATTCCATTATACATCAAAAGAAAAAGAATGTCAAGACTTGACAAAAATTTTTTTTGTGGTAAAATATTATTCGAGGTGTTAATTGATGAAGATTGAATTTACAAAAGAAAAGCCCCGTTGCGAAATGTGCTTGCATTCGACGAAAATGTATGACGGTAACTATTTATGCAAACGGAAAAAGGGCGTAATGACCTTTGATTACGCTTGTCATAAATTCCTGCTGGATATAACCGCAAGCGGAAATAAACGTCGGCATTTACATAATATGGCTCGCTTAGCGCCGCCGGCGGCAATTATTTAATTGTGGCATGTGATAAAAAAAGGAGACTGATAGATGAAGCAAGAGGCCATACGTTTAGAAAACGTAACTAAATCTTTCGACGGCATAGAGGACGTACTTTATTCCGTTTCGATGACTGTGGAAAAGAATGAATTTTTTACCTTGCTCGGACCAAGCGGGTGCGGCAAGACGACTATATTAAGAATTATCGGCGGATTTGAAAAGCCGACCGACGGAAATGTTTTTTTCGACGGCAAGAAGATTAATGATTTGCCGCCTAATAAGCGCAAGCTTAACACGGTTTTTCAGCGTTATGCGCTTTTTCCCCATATGAATGTTTATGAAAATATTGCTTTCGGGCTGCGTGTGCAGAAAACGGACGACGCGACTATTGATGCGCGTGTCACGGAAATGCTTGAGTTGGTGGAGCTATCCGGGTATGAAAAACGTGCGGTGACGTCGTTGAGCGGGGGGCAGCAGCAGCGCGTGGCTATAGCTCGTGCGTTGGCGGTGAAGCCGGAGGTTTTATTGTTGGATGAGCCGCTCGGCGCCCTGGACCTGAAAATGCGCAAGGAAATGCAGATAGAGCTGAAGAAGATACAGAGGTGTCTGGGGATTACCTTCATTTACGTGACGCACGACCAAGAAGAGGCGTTGACTATGAGCGATAAAATCGTCGTGCTCAAAAATGGAGTGATTCAGCAAATGGGTACGCCTATTGACATATACAACGAGCCGGAGAACGCTTTTGTGGCGGACTTTATCGGCGAAAGCAATATACTCAGCGGCACCATGGTGCACGACAAGCTGGTGAATTTCATGGAGCGCGATTTCGTGTGCGTGGATTCGGGATTCGGCGAAAACAAGCCCGTGGAGGTGGTAATACGCCCGGAGGACATCAAGATTGTGCCGCCCGATGATGGTATGCTCAAGGGCAAGGTGGAGTCGATAACCTTCAAAGGCGTCCACTACGAGATGATAATTGACGCTAAGGGCTATAAATGGATGGTACACTCCACGATGCACCCCCTGCAAGGCGCGGACGCGGGCATGGACATTCTCCCCGATGACATCCACATAATGGAGGTACAACATTAAATGAAAAAGTCTATGGCGGCGTTCCATTATATAGTTTGGATGGTTATTTTCACGGTGGTGCCCATGCTGCTTATTTTGGGGTACAGCCTTATTGAGGTCACCGATAACGGCGTGATTCACCTAACTTTGGACTATATAAGGAAATGCTTCGAGCCGATTTACCTGCAAATCATAGCCTTTTCGTTCTACACCGCAATTTTATGCACGGCGCTTTGCCTTGTGATAGGGTACCCGATTGCGATTATTCTGGCGGGGGACTCTTTTAAGCACAAAAACACGCTGATTTTCCTCCTGCTTGCGCCCATGTGGATGAACTTCCTCCTGCGCACATATTCCTGGCTCACGCTGCTGGAACGCAACGGCTTGATTAATCGACTGCTCACATTATTAGGGCTGCCCAACCATTCTATCTTGTATACGACGGGGTCCGTGATGTTGGGCATGGTCTATAATTTCCTTCCGTTTATGATTTTGCCCATATATTCGGTGGTTTCCAAAATTGACTCCAATCTGATAGAGGCGGCGAACGATTTAGGCGCGAGCAAATGGAACATTTTCCGGAAAATAACGCTTCCTATGAGCATACAGGGGGTATTTTCCGGGATTGTCATGGTGTTTATGCCGGCGGTTACCACATTTGTGATAACGCGCTTGCTGGGCGGCGGACAGAAGGAAATGATAGGGAACGTGATAGAACAGCAATTTATTGTGTCGGGCGATTGGTCGTTCGGGTCTGCGCTTTCCGCGTTGTTGATGGTGGTAATCCTTGTTTGCATCTCATTTTCCAACAGAAAAGGCACGGCAGAAAAAGGGGAAAGAGGTGCGTTGATATAAAATTGCTGAAAAAGGCTTATGTATACATCGTTTTCATATTTTTATACGCGCCGATAGTTATCCTCGCGCTATACTCGTTTAATGACGCCCGTTCGCGAGGGAGCTGGGGCGGATTTACACTCAAATGGTACGTGGCGTTGCTGAACGATAAATCCATAATTCAGGCGTTAATTACGACAATTGCCGTTGCGCTGATAGCATCGATAATAGCCACCGTCATTGGGACGTTTGCCGCGCTGGGGATTTATTTCATGAGCCAAAAAGCCCGCAATTGGGTGATGAATATAACTTATATTCCGGTGCTGAACCCGGACATCGTAACCGGCGTCTCGTTGATGCTATTGTTCATTTTTATGCGCATCCCCGCGGGTTTTATGACTTTAGTGCTGGCGCATATCACCTTTAATGTGCCCTATGTGATTTTGTCCGTGATGCCCAAGCTCAATCAGCTGAATCCGCATTTGTTTGAGGCATCGGAGGACTTAGGCGCAAGCATGATATACACATTTTTTCGCGTTATTCTGCCGGAGATACGCGCGGGCATAGTCACGGGGTTTCTGCTCGCGGTGACGCTTTCCATAGACGATTTTGTAGTGAGCTTTTTCACAAAAGGGGCGGGGGTAAACACGCTTTCGGTGTTGATTTACGCGATGGCGCGCAAAAATGTTTCACCCGCTATCAATGCGTTGTCCACCGTAATGTTTGTGATAGTGTTGCTGATGTTGATAATTGTAAATAAACGTACTAAGAATGAAGAAATATTAAATTAATTTTAGGAGGAAGCAGAATGAAAAAATCAGTTATTTTATTAACCGTGGCGGCGCTCTGTCTGAGCTTGTTCGGCTGCGGCGACCAGCGCGAAGTTCTGAAGGTCTACAACGTGGGGATGTACATTGATAAGTCCACAATTGACGATTTTGAGAAGGAGTATGACATCAGGGTTGTCTACGATGAGTTTAACACCAACGAAGAGATGTATGTTAAAATCGCGCATAATGAGAATGCGTATGACATTGTCGTGCCTTCGGACTACACAATTGACAGGCTGATTCAGGAGGACCGCCTGGCGAAGATTAACAAGGAGAACATACCCAATTTTGAGTTTATTGCGCCCGAGTATGTCTCGCCGGAATACGACCCCGGCAACGATTATGTGGTGCCGTACATGGTTGGAACGCTGGGGATTTTGTACAACACGACGCTTGTTGAGGAGCCGGTGGATAGCTGGTACGCGCTGTGGGATGAGCGGTACAAGGGGCAAATATTTATGTGGGACAGCATGCGGGATGTTATCGGACCTACGCTCAAAATGCACGGGTTCAGCATGAATTCCGAGGATGACAGTCAGCTTGCGGTGGTAAAGGAACGCCTTATCGCCCAAAAACCGCTTGTGCAGGCGTATGTCGGCGACGAGATTCGGGACAAAATGATAGCGGAGGAAGGCGCTCTTGCTTTGATATATTCCGGCGACGCCAAAACGGCGATTGACGAGAATGAAAATCTGGCATACGTCATACCTAAGGAAGGGTCCAATAAATGGCTGGACGGGTTCGTTGTGCTTAAAAACACGCAGCATCTTGCCGCGGCGGAGAAGTTTATCAATTTTATGTGCCGCCCCGACATCGCAATACGCAATATGACGGAAACGGGCTATACGTCGCCTATCAAAGAAGCGTGGGCTGAATTCGGCGATAATCCCGTGATGTTCCCGACAGCGGAAGAGCTTGATAATTGCGAGCCTTTCTTATATTCGGAGTCGGCAACGCAGAAATATTCCGATATATGGACCGAAATTCGCGCGACAAGATAATTCAGTAATTCAGCAACAATATAGGAAATTTTTCGCTTGACAATTTTGCATTTTTTGTGTATAATATATGTATAGTGGTTTGAGTGAATATGCAGACCGTCGCTGTTTACCCAAACCACTTTTTATGCCGATGTGGTGAAACTGGCAGACGCAGCGGACTCAAAATCCGCCGGGCTAACCCCCGTGACGGTTCGACCCCGTCCATCGGCACCAAAAAGCGCCTCTGCGAGGCAATGAAGAATGACAAATGATAAATTGTGAATGATAAATCAAAACCAAAAGTCTACGCGATAGGCGCTTTTTGTATTTATCATTCATCATTAGCCGAGGTGAATCATTTATCATTCTTCATTAAGAAATTATGGAAAAAACAGATATTCCGCTGGTCAGAGTTGGGCGATTATTTTCGTGTATGGGAAAAAAATTTATTGCAAGGCAGAGCAGATACTTTGCAAGTGTTCTAATGTAGTGTGTTTCTTATAAAAGCACTTCTGCCGGCAAATTACCACGCAGACTCAAGGCTCTGTTTACCATTGTGCAGAACTCTGCACGAGTAATATCTCCGTATGGTCGAAAATCGCCTTCGGGGTATCCATCGACAAGACCTATTTTTGCAGCAATATAAACATGTTCGGGCGTGTCAAAATAACCGCTGCCGTAGAATCCGCCAAGAGAAGGGTCATAACCTTGTATACCATAAACCCAATCTTTCATATCGGTAAATACAGAAAACAAAGGATTATCGTCATTCGTATTTATCATCCTATGGTTATAACTATCGTCGTCAAAGATATTATTTGGCAAATTATAGCCGCTTATAGTCCAATCTCTTTGATAGTTCGGATTAAGTGCGTTTACTAAAACGTGGGCAACATCACGCCTTATTGCAGTATATCCGTCTGTTATTGGGTTTTTTTGGTGACCATTATTTGCAAAATAATCACGAACTCTAACTGAGTATTCTTTCCACCAAAGGCTGTCATCATAGCTTTGCAACCATTCAGAAAACCAAGTTTCGTCTGAAAAAGCTTTATAGCTATTCAAATCAAAAGCCAAAACAACTATCTTTGCCATTTCAGCACGAGTTAGATTGCCTTCGGGGCGAAATTCGCCGTCTTCGTAGCCGTTTACAACACCGCTGTTTGCCAATGTCATAATATCGCTATACGCCCAATGGTCGGAATTAACATCGGGGAATGTTAAATCTGCCGCTGTTGAGGTACTTAGCGGTAAGATAAAGCATACGCTAAGAGAAATTGTTAAAATAAACGAAAAAAGTTTTTTCATAATAGTTCCCCGCTTTCTAATATTTAGTCTCTGCGCTTAATGGCATCATTGTTTATTTATTTGCGATTGTATGTACTTGCTTGAAGGGTATTTTTCATAAGTATTGCCCGTGTCATGGGTCCCACGCCGCCAGGGACGGGAGATATTGCGCTTGCGATTTTGCTGACTTCCGGATAAGCGACGTCGCCTACCAGCTGTCCGTTGGGCAGTCGATTCACGCCCACGTCGATTATAACCGCGCCTTTTTTTACCATATCCGCTGTAATCAACTCGGCTTTCCCGACGGCGGCGATTAAAATGTCAGCGCGCCTACACACCTCGGCTAGGTTGCGCGTGTGCGAATGAGCAATTGTAACCGTGGCGTTTTGCTGAAGCAAGAGCATTGCCGCGGGCTTGCCGACGATGTTACTGCGCCCGACCACCACACATTCTTTCCCCGCAATTTGTACGTCGTTTTCGATGAGCAGCTCAATTATCCCCGCGGGCGTACAAGGCAAAAAAGTATAGTTCCCGGTCATTATTTTCCCCACGTTAATCGGGTGAAACGCGTCCACATCTTTGGAGGGCGAGATTGCGTTGATGATAGCCTCTTGGTCAATATGGGCGGGCAGAGGTAGCTGCACTAAAATGCCGTCTACGTTATCGTCGGCGTTTAAAGCCTCGACCAACGCGAGCAGCTCGGACTCCGTGGTTTTGGAAGGAAGCTCGAATTCGCGGGATTTAATGCCAATTTCGGCGCAATCATTTTTCTTACCGTTTACGTATATGCGGCTGGCGGGATTTCCTCCTACTAAAATGACCGCCAGGCAACAACTGATTTTTTCTTTTTCTATGCGTGTTTTGAGGTCTGTTTTAATTTTAGAAGCAAGCAATTTTCCGTCGAGAATTTTCGCCATTTCGCGCATCTCCACCTTGAATTAAATTTGCCGTGCTTATGGCGCAAAAAGCTAAGCCATATCTTCGTTGCAGCTCATCATTTCCATAAATTGTTGGCGGGTAATAAGAATTTGACGAGGTTTTGTCCCTTCAAACCTGCCTATGATGCCCCTGTCTTCCATTTGGTCAATCAGCCGCGCCGCCCGCTGATAACCGATTTTTAAGCGTCGTTGGTACATTGCAACCGATGCTTGTCCCGCTTCAATTGCCATCTCGATTGCCTGAGGCAGCAGCTCATCGGCTGTGGAGCCGGCTTCATTATCGTCTTCGCCGCCGGTGATACTCACGCTTTTAGCGCCCGTTATTTCAAAGTTATTAACTTCCTCCGCAACATCCTCGTCGTAATCGGTCACGTTAAATTGCTTTGCGTAATCCACGACGGCGGAAACCTCGCTTTCCGACACGAAAGCTCCCTGCACACGAAGGGGCTTGCTCGAGCCGATTGGCGAGTAGAGCATGTCCCCGCGACCTATAAGCTTCTCCGCGCCGACCATGTCCAAAATTGTTCGGCTGTCAATCTGTGACGACACCGCAAACGAAATCCGCGAGGGGATATTAGCCTTTATTATGCCGGTAATCACGTCCACCGACGGGCGCTGCGTCGCTATAACCAGATGCATACCAGCCGCGCGCGCCATCTGTGCAAGGCGGCAAATCGCATCTTCAACGTCGTTCGGGGCGACCATCATCAAGTCCGCAAGCTCGTCGATAATGATGACAACCTGCGGCATTAAAGGCTCTTTTTGAATATCCATGAGCGTGTTGTAGCCCTTTAGGTCGCGCACATTATTTTGGGAAAATTGCTTGTACCTATTGGTCATTTCCTTCACCGCCCACGCCAGCGCGCCTGCCGCCTTGTGCGGGTCGGTCACCACGGGTATGAGAAGATGGGGGATGCCGTTATATCCGCTGAGCTCCACCATTTTCGGGTCAATGAGAATCATTTTAACCTCTTCCGGTCTGGCTTTATACAAGATGCTTGTGATAAGCGTGTTGATGCAAACCGACTTGCCGGAGCCCGTAGACCCTGCAATGAGCAAGTGCGGCATACGCGCGATGTCGACAATTACAGGCATGCCGGAAATGTCGCTGCCGAGCGCAAACGCGAGCTTTGAGGGGAATTTGCCGAATTCGTCGGAGGACACCACCTCGCTTACATTAACGGTTTCCGCGTCTTTATTGGGGATTTCAATGCCTATCGCCGCCTTGCCGGGAATGGGCGCCTCAATTCGCACACCGCTTGCCGCCAGATTTAACGCAATATCGTCGGATAAATTCACAATTTTGCTGATTTTCACGCCTGCCTGCGGCTGCAGCTCGTATCGGGTGACGGTGGGACCCATGCTGACCGCCGTGATTTTCACGCTCACGCCGAAGCTTTCCAGCGTCTCGAGCAATTTATGCGCGGTCTGCTCCAGCATAACCCGATGCCTTTCCATGTTTTTGATATGAGGTGGATTCAAGAGCGAAAGGGGAGGGAGCTCATACTCTTTAGAAGGGAGATTTTCCTGCATATCTTCCAATTCGTCCAAGGGTTCGTCAGCCTCGCCCTTGATTTTTTCGGGCTTTTGCGGCTCCTGCGATGTAGTCTGCGCGGTATTCCAAGGCGGGTCAACGACGGAAGAACTCGGAACGATGGGAGCAACGGTGCTGAATCCGCTCGCTATAATTTTGTTGCCGTCTAAAAGTACACCGGGGACAAGCTCGTCATTCCCAATTTGCATGTCATCGGGAGCGCCTTTACGCTTTTTTCTTTTCCTCGCGGGGTCGTATTTATCGTTAATTATGGGTGAAACCGCATCGTTTGCGCCCATGTCGTCATCGTAGTAACCTTCCTCGTCGTCGTTGCTCCCGTTCCAGAGGTAGTCGATAAAATCACGCGTATTCGCAATTGCACGTGCGAGCGAGAAGTCGAAAATCTCAATGATAAAAATGAGAATGAGGGTGGTGAGGATGATGCTTGTCCCCGTTCGACCCATAAATCCCGCAAGCGGACCGGACAAGATTGCCCCCATAAAGCCGCCGCCCGCGCCACTTTCGGCGATTTCGTAAGCGGAATATGTGCGGTAATCGTTAAACACAAAGGTATGCCACAGCGAGCTGAGCAGGGACATCATGACAAAAGTCAGCCAGTATTTTGCGCCCAGTCTGCCGGCGTTTTTGGTGCGCCCAATGTGTATCCCCACGGCTATGATAAGGGGAGGCGCGACGTAAGCCAGAGTGCCGAAGCACGATAAAAACGCTATTTTAATCCAGCTGCCCAAAGTCCCGATAAGCTCGGTGTACATGCCGAAACAAAGAATGATTCCAAAGGTGATAATCAAAAGAGTAGAGATTTCGCCGTTATTATGCCTGCGTTTGCGCCTTACCGGTACGCTGCGGGGAGAGGGGGAAGCTTTTGCGGTTTTAGCTTTAGGAGCTGATTTTTTATTCGATTTCGGTTCAATTTTACGCGCCATTTTTTCTCCTTAGTTAAAGTGTGGTACACTATAAAATTTCTCTTTCTTAGCTGTTTAAAGGCTTGTTATTATTGTAATTAATCCGACAATGAAGCAATAAACGGACAAAATTGAATAGCTTTTGCCCTTGCTGATTAAGCGAATTAACCACTTTATCGCTAAAATCCCGACTATTGCGGCAGTTACAGCGCCTAAGACCGCTGGACCCCAATTGGCAGCTATTGCGCCGCCCGTGAAGTCTTTTATTGAGATTGCCGCCGCGCCTAAGATTGCCATCATCGAGAGTAGGAACGAAAATCTAACGGCGAATTCGCGCGAAAACCCCATTATAGCGCCCCCGAATATGGTGCTTCCCGAGCGGGAAATTCCCGGGAGTACCGCTATAAGTTGCGCGAAGCCCACCGCGACTGCATCGGAATATTTGGCGGTTTGCAGGGTTTTGGCGGAATTTTTGAATCTATCCGTTGCAATGAGTATGCCTCCGGTTATCAACAGCGCGAAACCGACAAACAAGACGGAGGTGAAGAGGTTTTCGATATAATTTTCGAGCAACGCTCCGATTATCAGAGGCGCGGTTGCGATTATCAACATGACGATAAGCTTGCGATATTCAGATTTTTTCATGTCGACCCGCCCTTTGGTGAGCAGCTCGCCGATTATTTTGAAAAACGCGATGAACATGCCGCATATGTCCTTGCGAAACATAATTAACACGGAAATTAAAGTGCCTATATGTAGTAAAATTTCAAACGCTAAGTAGCTTTCGCCCAAATCCACGCCCAATAGCTTCTGGAAAATCACCAAATGCCCGGAGCTTGATATGGGTAAGAATTCGGACGCGCCCTGCACTATCCCGAGTATTAATGCTTGAAAATACGTCATTATATACCTCCTATTGGGGAATCATCGAACTCACAACGTTAAACACTTTTTCAATCGCCTGTTCAAGTTTTGCGGCGTCTTTGCCACCGGCTTGTGCAAAGTGGGGCTTTCCGCCGCCGCGCCCGCCGACAACCGCGCTGATTTCGCGTATTATATTGCCCGCGTGAATCCCTTTGTCCACAGCGCCCTGAGTTGCGGAAACAACGAATTTAATGCCGTTATCGTCAGCGCCCCCTATTGCGATTACATCGGACTGCGATTGATTTTTTAAATTATCCGCGGCGCCCTTTAGGACGTCTATATCTGAGGACGGAAGGGTCAGAGCGCTTACGATTATTCCGCTTATTTCTTGCGTTTTTGCCATTGAGCCACCCTCGTGCGAAGCCGATTTAAGATTTTTTACTTCCTGCTTGAGTTCTTTAATCTCCGCGCGCGTTTTAGCGGAATATTCATCGAATTTATCGTTGAGAGAAGCGATTGTTCTCAAAATCTCCAGCCCGACGCTTGCGTCTATGCGTCGTATCCCCGCGGCGGAGCCGGTCTCGCTGTTTATATGGAATATGCCGATGTTTCCGGTGTTTTCGACATGCCGCCCACTGCAAAGCTCAACCGAAGCATCGCCCAGCTCAACAACGCGTACGACCTCTCCGTATTTCTCGTTAAACAACGCCATTGCTCCGATTTTCTCCGCTTCTTTAAGCGACATTTGAGAAATTTTCGAGGGCATTGCACGAAGTATATTTTTATTTACGGTCTGCTCCACCCGCGCCAGACTTTCGGGTGAAAGCGGCTCAAAGTGTGAGAAATCAAAGCGTAATTTATCTTCGCCGACGAAGGAGCCTTTTTGCGTCACATGCTCGCCCAACTCCCCGCGCAGAGCGGCTTGCAAAAGATGGGTCGCACTGTGCGCCCGCACGTGCGCGTCGGAAGCTTCGTCAGGGGAATCGGTGGGAGCTTCATCGTTATTTCCGCTCCATGAGCTAATATTGCGTCGAGCATCCCTTGCGCGCTGACGCTGCTTTTGCATCAGCTTATTAAACGCGTTTTCGTCCACCGTGACGGATTTTTCCGAAAGAATTTCCTGAGTCAAATCAAGAGGAAACCCGTATGTATCGTAAAGTTTAAAAGCCAACTCGCCGGGAAAAATAGATTCCGTCGCCAAACCGTCGGTATATTCGCGCAAAAACTCTATGCCTTGCTCAATAGTTTGGCTGAATCGATTTTCCTCCAGCTTGATTATTTTGCTTATATAATCCACTTTTCCTTCAAGTTCAGGATATGCGGAGATATTGTGTTTAATAACAATCTTTGCAATGTCGTGCAAAAACGGCTCGACAATTCCCAACAAGAGTCCATGGCGCGCCGCACGGCGAATTAAGCGGCGCAGGACGTATCCGCGCCCTTCATTAGAGGGAACAACTCCGTCGGATATCATAAAAACGGTGCTGCGAATATGGTCCGTGATAACCCTCAGAGAAACATCCTTTTTCTCATCATTTTTGTAGACTATGCCGGCAAGAGACGCGACATTCTCTAAAATGTCAGAAATTGTATCAACCTCAAATAGATTATCCACGCCCTGCACAATCGCCGCCAAGCGTTCCAGCCCCATCCCGGTGTCGATATTGGGGTGAGAGAGCCGATTATAATTACCCGCCTCATCGCGGTCAAACTGTGTGAATACCAAATTCCAGAATTCCACGTACCTATCGCAGTCGCACCCGACCTTGCAATCAGCCGCCCCGCAACCCGCCGCCTCGCCCCTGTCATAATAAATTTCGCTGCACGGACCGCACGGACCCGTACCGTGTTCCCAAAAGTTGTCTTCTTTACCCAAGCGAACAATGCGGTCACGAGGCACATTTGCTTGCTCCACCCATATATTTTCGGCTTCGTCATCTTCAAGATAAACCGTTACCCACAGGCGGTCCTTCGGCAGCTTGACGACCTCGGTTACGAACTCCCAAGCCCATAAAATAGCTTCTTTTTTGAAGTAGTCGCCGAACGAAAAATTGCCCAGCATTTCAAAAAATGTGCCGTGTCGCGAGGTCTTGCCTACGCGCTCAATGTCGGGCGTACGAATACACTTCTGGCAGGTTGTGATGCGCTTCGAGGGAGGGGTAATATTGCCGGTGAAGTAGCTCTTTAACGGCGCCATGCCTGAATTTATCAACAATAAAGAAGGGTCGCTTTCAGGAATAAGCGAGCTGCTCGGCAGACGCAAATGTCCCTTAGTCTCAAAAAATTTTAAATACATCTCCCGCAAATCATTTAATCCTATATTCATGTTGCGTCAGGTCCTTTCATGGCATAATTTTATCACTTTTTTTAAATCATGTCAAGCTTTTTCAGATTTTTACATTATGGAATAATTCAGCAGATATAATGTGGATAAAATAACAAGCAGCACGCCGCCGGCGAACAATATTGCCATTTTAACGGTTTCGTTTTTTACTTGCGCGCACATCATATACAACGGGGCAAGCGTCATCATGTATCGCCCGCCGCTCAGCATCCAGCCCGCGAGGTAGGTTACCGTTGTGTACGCCAAGCCGTATATAATGTAGGAAGTGCGGAAATTTTTCACCGCGGAATACATAAGCAACGCGACCGCGAGGAAAAAGGCGGCGAATTGAGCATAGTACAAAATGGGTCCCAGTCCCGGGTATTTGATGCCGAAGTCGAGATGCTGTGACAGATTATCGTTTACCCATTTGGCGGTTTGGTACCACGGCGGGTTTGACTGATGCGTGATATAGGCGAACCAATCCCCCTGAACCAGCTTGTTTATGAGCAAATAGACGCCGTATCCCGCGGGAATAATCAGCGTGTACAGAATATCCGCGCGAATCTTTTTCACCGTCTGCAAAAAACCGTCGGACCATGAGCAACACGCTATTATATACTCGTAAAGCACAAAAATCCATATAATTACCCCCTGCGTCCTGCATAATGCGGACAGGAACCCAAAAACAGAGGCGATTGCCCATTTGCGCTGACGTGTAAAATAGATACACGCGAGGGTGAGGGCGAGGAAAAGGCTTTCGGTGAACACATTCGCGAAAAACAGACCGAACGGGGATATCCACAGCAGGGTGATGGCGAACGACCGCGCGCTTTTGCTGAAATTTTCCAGCTCGCAAAGCCGATATAAAAGCACGGATGCGAGCCCGAAGGCGACAATTGAAATCACTATGCCCGCGAGGACTTTATCTATCAAAACTATGGATAAAATGCGTATTAGAAGGGGGTAGAGCGGGTAAAAAACTATGAATTTCGCGTCTTCGCCCGCGGGGGCATAAAAATTCTCCGCAATTTTAAGGTAGTGTTCCGCGTCCTTTGTGGGCAACATATTGTGCAGATCAGCGAAAAAGCCGCCGTGGCTGCCCGTAAGCATATAGGCGATTACGAGCAACAAAACGCGCGTAAGGACAGCTATTATAAAGATTTGCGCATACTTTTTCCTCATACAAAAAACCTCATTTGCATTGTAATGATAATGCCGATTATTACGCCCGAAATTGCCGCCGTAATCCAATTAAGGCTTATGCGGTGTTCCTTTTTCGGTTCGGGAGGAAAGGGCAGAAAGAGGTCCGAGGCGTATATGATTAAACAACACGCAACGGCTAGAATTAGGTATGAGGTTCCGTAAGGGATAGAAAGCGCCGCGAGCAATCCCATGATTATTGCGTATGTTTTGTTGCCGCGCAATTCGTACGCGGACAGGACAAACAGCGTAAACGGAGCTATTCCGTTGGGCAAAAACATAATCGGCGCGGTAGGAAGCCACAGCCAAATATTGCTTTTTTCGCCGCGGACGCATAATATTCCGAACACGGAAAAGGCGGTCAAGAACAGCCCTACACCGAGATATTTTTCAAAGATAACCTGCCCTAAAATACGTGTGACTGAATTCAGCAAAAAACTACCTTGATTAAAAATGGTGCTATTGCTTATATGGAAAATTCCGGGAAAATCAAGCACATTGACGACGCTGACTATCGCACAGTGCGCCCAAAAAGTTACAAACCAAAAGGTTAAGCCCGCACACAAGGTTGCGACCGCGTTGCGTACAAGCGAGGTGCGTTTGAAAGTTATGCGAGCGTCCGCAAGTACGCGCAGGAATGTGAGAACTATAGCGAAAACCAGCGCGATTACGCCGACTACTCCCATGAATTTAATCAATAAACACAGCACCCCCTTAACTTTATTATTGCGAAAACTTATGATAATATTATATTGCAATATAATTTCTTTGTCAAGCACGAAAATTTTTTGTTGACAAATCGTATAGTTTATGTTAAAATATCAAGTATGTGTAAGGAGTTGTTTAAGAAATGGCAAGATGTGTTGTTTGTGGAAAAACTACGGTCTTCGGTAACAAAGTCAGTCATTCGCACAAGCGGTCAAACCGCACTTTTAAAGCTAATTTGAGGAAGGTGCGCATGGTAGTGAACGGAACGCCCAAGCATCAATATGTATGCACACGTTGCATACGGAGCGGCGCTGTTTCGCGTGCATAATATTTGTAAATAGAATTTGCCTGATTGGAACTAAAAAATTTTCGGACAATGTTTTTATGATTATGCAGAAAATTTCTTAGGGTGGGCTTTATATTTCCGGAATTTGACGGTTTTTTTCCGGATTTATTTTTTTGCAAGCTTTATCGTGAAATAAAAATGAAAAATCCGCATAAAAAATCCCCGCGTAGGACCGTCAGCAAAAGTAATCGAAAAACCTGCTCTAGCAGGTGGGTGCAGCCTTTTCGTCTTACAAGTCCCCTGGCCATACCGTCGGCAAGGATTTTGGAACAAGCCCACTATCGTTGCAACGAAAAATCGTTTGACGGCAGGGGGGCATTTGCGCCGCGAAAAGAGATTAAGCTCCCTAATGTGAAACGTTGGTTTTTATTAACCTTTTGCCTACGCGAACCGCAGGGATTTTTTTATTTATTGCTTGTTCTACTTATATTATATTCTAAATTCTGCGGTATGTCAATAAAAAAATTTTGACAATTTTCGTCAAAAGCCGACAGGAGAATTTCTTATTGTCCTTGCAAGAACTACTTGACAAAAGCATATTGGTGATATATACTGTAAATGATGAATAGAATCCCCTAAGTAAAGAGGGCGGGTGTGTATGTGTTTAAATTATTGTTAATGTGCGGAGGTCCTTCGTTCGAGCGGGATATCTCTTTAAATTCCGTGAGGTCGGTTTATGATAATATTAATCGCGGCGGAAAAGTGGAGACAGGGATTATATTTGTGGATAAGCATCGCGGCAAACATTTGATTACGAGCCACTTTTTATACTCCAACACTACGTCGGATTTTGATTTTAAGCTGGAAAAAGAGGGGCTGCGCCTTTCGGAGGAAGAATTTGTCGCGGAGCTGAAAACCGCTGATTTAGTGTTCCCTATTTTGCACGGAATTTACGGTGAGGACGGGGAAATCCAGGGGCTTTTGGAGCAATTGGGTGTCGCGTATGTCGGCTCGCCGGCTTCCGCGTGCGCAAAAATGTATAATAAGGAAACTGCCGATTACGACGTCCTCAAATCTAACGGATTCTACACTATTCCTAAGCTTTATGTCCGCAAGGGGGATTCCGACGCAGGCAGAAAAATCAAGAGGTTTTTTGATGAGTATGACCTTGCGGACGTGATTATTAAGCCCATCGAAGGCGGCTCGTCGGTGGGAGTTATCCATGCGGCTGATGTTAAGAAAGCGAAAAATGTGGTGCATAAGCATTTGGCGCAGTTTGGTGAATTGGTTGTCGAGCCGGTGTGCATGGGGCGCGAATTTACCGTTATGACGCTGCAAAATCACAAAGGCGCGCCTGTGGCGTTGTTGCCGACGGAAATAGAAATTATTGATGCGGGCGGCAATAATGTCTTTAACAAACGCCGCAAATATCTCGCCACGACGGAAACTCATTATTATTGCCCTGCGCGTTTCGGTGAAAAAACAATCGAAAAAATTCGAGCGGGTGCGACGGAGCTTTTCCGCATTGTCGGCGCGGCGGATTTTCTTAGAATTGACGGCTGGGCGCTGGATAACGGGAAGATTTATTTTTCGGATTTTAACCCTATTTCGGGGATGGAACAGAATAGCTTTATATTTCAGCAGGGCGCGAGAATCGGGCTGTCGCACGAGCAAATGATAGAGTACATATTAAACAGTGCGGCGCGAAGGCAATGGCTGGAATTTCCGCCGAAGGAATCGCAAAAAAGCGTGAAGCGGCAGGTGAACGTGCTGATGGGCGGGTGGACGTCCGAGAGGCAGGTTTCGCTGATGAGCGGCACGAATGTTTGGCTGAAGCTGCTGCATTCGGACGATTATTCGCCTGTCCCCTATTTATTATTTCAGGAAAATGGTCAGCCCTTTGTGCTGGAGATTCCGTATGCGATTGCGCTGAACCACACCACGGAGGAAATGATTTATCAATATAATGTGATTAAGAACAGCGGGAGTGAGGCTGAAGCTTATATTGCAAAAATACGTGAAGATTTAGGGGTTTCCGCCGAAAATGCATGCAGCACTCAAATAGGTAAATTGATGACGTTGGACGAGTTTATTAGTTTGTCGAAATCGCAGGGGGCGTACGTATTTATCGGCTTGCACGGCGGGTTTGGCGAGGACGGTACCCTGCAAGCCGGGCTGGAAGCGGCTGGAGTGGAGTTCAACGGCAGCGGTTCAAAATGTTCGGCGTTGTGCATGGATAAATATAAGACAGGCGAGTTGGTAAACGGCATGAATATCGAGGGTTTGCGGGCTTGCCGTAAAAAATTGATACGTGCGGATGAGGTTGCCGCGCTCAACCTGCCCGACATTGTGCGTGAGTTAAAAAGTGACAAAATAGTGGTGAAGCCTAATGATGACGGCTGTTCGTCGGGCGTTGTGATTATCGACTCGGAGCAGAAATTAAGCGAATATATCGGGCTTTTGGCGCAAGGGAGCAAGGTGATTCCGGAAAACACGTTCTATCGTCAAGCCGAAAAAATCAATTTGCCGCCAATGGATACGCTGTTGCTGGAAGAGTTTATAGAGACGGACGAGATTGAAATTGCCGATAAAAAGCTGAAATATGCGCATAAAACGGGCTGGCTTGAGCTTACGGTCGGCGTGTTGGAGAGCAAAGGAGTGTATCACGCGCTGAGCCCGAGCATAACGGTGGCGTCGAACGGGATTTTGAGCATTGAAGAAAAATTCCAGGGGGGGACGGGCGTGAATATAACGCCGCCGCCCACAGAGGTTATAAGCGGGCGGTTGACCGATAAAATCCGGAAGTATTGCGAGCTTACGGCGCAAAAGTTTGGCATTGGCGGTTATTGCCGCATCGACATTTTTGCAAACAACGGCACGGGCGAAGTGATAATTATCGAGATAAACACGTTGCCGGGACTCTCGCCTTCGACGGTGTTATTCCAGCAGGGAGCGAAGGAAAGCCCCGCGTTGATGCCGACGGAATTGCTGGAAAAGATAGTTTCGAGTGTGTCGGTTGAGAATAGAGCGATTATAGGAGTGGGTTAATATGGTGAATTTTTCCAACAAAGTAAAAGACCTGAACGGCTCGGCAATACGCGATTTATTGAGCGTAATTGAGAATGATAACATGATATCGTTTGCGGGAGGGACACCTTCGCCCGAAACGTTCCCGAAGGCGGAATTTGCGGAAATTGCGACGGAAATATTACTCGAAAAGGGCAATATTGCATTGCAGTACGGCGCAACGGAGGGGTACGCGCCTTTTATGGAGCAGGTCAGGGCGCGGCTTAAAAAGCAAGGAATATACAAGGACGGCGACGGGCTTCTTATCACATGCGGCGGGCAGCAGGGCATCTCGCTGGCGGCAAAAATATTGCTTAACGAGGGCGATTTGGCGGTTTGCGAAAATCCGAGCTATGTGGGCGGGCTGAATGCTTTTCGCCAAAACGGTGCAAGGCTTGAGGGCATAGATTTGCTGGAGGACGGGATAAACATCGACCGATTGAAGTCGGCTGAATTTGCGGGAATGAAGCTGCTTTACACAATCCCGACGTTTCAGAATCCTGCCGGGATTACCATGAGCGAGCGCAAACGCGAGCAGCTGCTGGAAGCGGTTCGGGCGACCGACGCGTATATAATTGAGGATAATCCTTATGGTGAGCTACGTTTTGCGGGGGAAGAGGTGCCTACGATAAAGCAGATTGCGGACAGGGGAAAAAATAATAATGTAATTTATATAGGTACGTTTTCTAAAATTCTGTCGCCCGGGCTGCGTCTGGGATATGTTGTGGCGACCCCTGAAATTATAGATAAAATGACGGTGTGCAAGCAGGCGGACGATGTACATACCGGCATGTTTTCGCAGGTTCTCGCGAGTGAATACATGAGCAGGTATGATATAGACGCGCAAATTGCGAAAACCCGCGCGCTTTATAAGGAAAAATACGATATTATGCAGGGAGCGATTGCAAAATTTTTCCCCGATAGTGTACAAGTTACCAAGCCGCAGGGCGGGCTGTTTTTGTGGGTGGACGGCGACTTAAAAGCCGATTGCAATGAAATATCAAGAGCGGCGATAGCGGAGGGCGTGGCGATTGTGCCGGGGAATGCGTTTATGGCTGATATTAATGCCAAAACGAGCGCGTTCCGTTTGAATTATTCCGCGCCGTTAAAGGAGCAAATACAAGTTGGAATAGAAAGGTTAGGTAGGGTATTATGCAAACTATCCTAAGTGGTGTGCAGGCATCGGGGCATCTTACGCTGGGCAATTATTTGGGGGCGATTAAAAACTGGCGCGAGCTGCACAAGGACGGGCGATATCGCTGTTGGTTTTTCGTGGCGGATTTGCACTCGATAACCGTCCGCCAGAATCCCGCGGAGCTGCGCGAGCGTTCGATTGAGATAATGACGCTTTATCTTGCGGCGGGGCTGGGACAAGGTGAAAATAGTATATTTTTCCAATCGCACGTGCCGCAACATGCGGAGCTGGGCTGGGTTTTGGGGTGCTATTGCAATTTGGGCGAGCTGTCCCGAATGACGCAATTCAAGGATAAATCGGGCAAAAATGAGGCGGGTATAACCTCGGGGCTGTTTACCTATCCCGTGCTGATGGCGGCGGATATTTTGGCTTATCAAGCCGATTTAGTGCCGGTGGGCGCGGACCAGAAGCAGCATCTGGAGCTGTGCCGCGATGTTGCCGTCCGTTTTAACGGAATATACGGCGAAACTTTCAAGATTCCCGAGCCGTTTATACCCAAGGAAGGCGCGCGGATTATGAGCCTCCAAGACCCATCGATGAAAATGAGCAAGAGCGACCCGAATTCTAACGGTTATATCCTGCTTTTGGACAAGCCCGATACGATTATGAAAAAGATAAAGCGCGCGGTAACGGACAGCGTAGGTGAGGTGCGGTTTGACGCGGAAAATCCCGAGCGCGCGGGGATTAACAACCTTATTAGCATATATTCCGCTGCTACAGGGAAGGATTTTGAGCAAATAGCTCATGAATTTGAGGGGAAGGGCTACGGAGCATTTAAGCAGGCGGCGGGCGAGGCGATTATTGACGTGTTAGCGCCGCTTCAGGAGGAATACGGGCGACTGTCGAATGATAAGGAATACGTTCGTAGTGTGTATACTAAAAGCGCGGAGCAGGCGCGTGAAGCTGCGCAAAAAACGCTCGCGGACGTGTATGAACGCATAGGTTTTATCCCAAAAGAGGAGCGGTAGGATGATTCAATTAGAAACATTAAAGTTGATATTTGTCTTTATAGTGGCGTTTTTGCTTTCGTTCGCGGCGACGCCGATTGTGCGGACGCTGGCGTTTAAGGTCGGCGCGGTCGACGTCCCCAAGGACGAAAGGCGCGTACACTCGAAGCCAATACCGCGGCTGGGCGGAGTTGCTATATTCTACGGGTTTATAATCGCCGTCCTATGTTTTCTAGACATTTCGACGGCAGTGCGCGGGATATTAGTCGGTTCGCTTATTATTATCACTTTGGGGTTCATAGACGACATAGCGGACCTCCCTGCCATATTAAAGCTCGCGGTTCAGATTTTAGCGGCATGGGTGGTGGTGTGGCACGGCGTCAAAATCGACCTTTTAACCAATCCCTTCGCGCCGGAAGGGTACCTCCAGCTGGGCATGTGGGGCGTCCCCGTCACGATACTTTGGATTGTGGGCATAACAAACGCGGTAAACATGCTGGACGGGCTGGACGGGCTTGCCGTCGGCGTTTCGTCGATAACGGCGGTGACGCTGTTCGTGATTTCGATAACAATGGGGCAGCTTACCACGGCTATACTTTCAATCGCATTGGCGGGGGCGGGGTTTGGATTTGTCCCGTTTAATTTTCACCCGGCGAAGATTTTCATGGGCGATACCGGCTCAACGTTTTTAGGCTTTATGCTCGCCAGCGTCTCCATATTAGGGCTATTCAAGGTATACGCGATTATTTCTTTTGCGGTGCCGTTTTTCATCCTCGGTCTGCCCATTTTAGACACGGGGTTCGCGATTTTGCGACGGATTGCGCACGGACAATCACCCATGCGCCCGGACAGGAGGCACCTGCACCACAGGCTCATAGACAAGGGATTTTCACAAAAACAAGCTGTGACAATTTTATATATTCTTTCCAGCCTTCTTTCGCTTTCGGCAATTGTTATGATGTTGAGCGATTTTTCCCACGCGTTGATACTGATTTTCGCCGTTGTTTTGCTTGCCGTTGTGGCATACACGTATATTTTTGCGCGCGGAGAACGGAGTGACTTAAATGAAGAATAAGCTAAAAGTGCTGTCTATTTTCGGCACCCGTCCGGAAGCGATTAAAATGGCGCCTTTGGTGCTTGAATTGGAAAAATGCGGAGAAATACAAAGTGAAGTTTGCGTGACGGCGCAGCACCGTCAAATGCTCGACCAAGTGCTTGACGTCTTCGGGATAACTCCTAAATATGACCTGGATATAATGAAAGAGCGGCAAACCCTCGCGGAGATAACCACAAACGCGCTGAACGGAATTTCCCGTGTGCTGAAGGATGAGCGGTTTGATATTGTGCTTGTTCACGGCGATACGACTACCACTTTTGCGGGGAGTTTAGCGGCTTTTTATAACAATGTAAAGGTGGGGCATGTGGAGGCGGGGCTGCGTACCTTTGATAAATTATCTCCGTTTCCGGAAGAGGTGAATAGGCGTTTGACGGGAGTTATTGCGGATTATCACTTCGCGCCGACGGAAACAAATCGTCGAAACCTTATAAATGAGGGGATTAGTGAGAAAAATATTTACGTAACGGGGAATACGGTGATTGACGCGCTTAAAACGACCGTTCGGGATAACTATTCTTTTGAAAATGAGGAGTTGAGGGCATTATGTGAGAGCGGGCAATTATCGGGGCGTCGGGCAGTGCTGGTAACGGCTCACAGACGCGAGAATTTAGGGGCTCCGCTTGAGAATATATGCGGTGCGATTAAAAAATTGGCGGACGCGCACAGCGATTTATTGTTTATATATCCCGTTCATTTGAACCCGCAGGTTCAGGAAACGGCACAGCGTATTTTGGGCGGGACGCGGAATGTGCGTTTAATTAAACCGACGTCGGTTACCGACCTTCATAACCTTATGGCGCGATGCTATTTTGTTATGACGGACAGCGGAGGATTGCAGGAGGAAGCGCCGTCGCTGGGCAAGCCTGTATTGGTCCTAAGGACTGAAACGGAGCGCCCCGAAGCGGTTGAGAGCGGGACCGTGCGTGTTGTCGGTGTGGAAGAGAAGAAAATTTTGGAATATGCAAATTTACTCTTGTCAAATCAGTCGGAATATGATAAAATGGCAAAGGCGATAAACCCGTATGGCGACGGACATGCTTCGGAAAGGATTGTGAAGGCTTTATGCAAAGTATAATTGATGAGGTTACGGCTGCCGAGCGGAAAGCGGCGGAGATAATAAAAAATGCGCGTACAGCGGCGGAAGGTAGGGTAGAGCAGGCGAGTAAGGATGCGCTTTTTCAGATAAAAGAATTAGAGGAACGGCGGCAACAAATAGAAGATGAAATTATGCTTAAGGCGGAAAATGACGTCGAGGGACAAATGAAAGCAATAGAGAAAAAAATGAAAAAGGAAATTGAAGAAATTAAAGTTGCCGCGCAAAAAAACATAAAAACGGCGATTGATATTATTGAACAAAATTTGTTGAATGGGAAGGAAAATATATGATTGTTGACATGCAAAGAATTGTTATAGTTGGCATGAAATCTGCCCGTCGGGCATCGGTGAGGCTGATGCAAAAAATGGGCGCCGTTCAATTACAGAAGATTGAGGATAATACAGATGATAACGCGGATTTAATGAGCTTTATGGACCCCGGGGAGCGTATTGGTCACGTTGACGAGGAAATTGTTAAAGTTAAGGCGGCTATGAAGATTCTGGCGGCGCATGGCGGGACTAAAGCCAAGCGTCAAAAGGTTGACGTTGAAAAGTTTGTGGATGAGAAGTCTTACGAAGGAATTCGCGCGATTGTCAGCCACATAAACAAATGCAGTTTAGACATAGAAAACGCGCAAAAAGAGATGCGTGTATACGATGAAAAGCTGCAGGCGTTGCTTCCGTGGGGCGACTTGCAAAATCCGCCGGGATTGCGCGAAACCGAATGCACAAATGTGTTTTTAGGGACTCTCCCGTTGGGATATCGCACGGATTGCGAGCTAATGGCAATACAGGAGTTGAATCGCGATGTGCGGCAAGTGTACGCGTGTATTGTGTGCCATAAAAGCGTTTATAAGCGGGCGAAGAGACAATTGCTGGAAGCGGGATTTGTCGCTAAGGATTTTGAGGACGCGGAGAATACGGTATCAAGCAATATCGAGCGGCTTCAGGAGAAAATTGACGTACAGACGGAAATTATTAAGCGGGCGACGTCTGAGATTGAAAGTAATGTGGATAAAGTCAGCGATTTAGCTGTGTTTTATGATTATCTCGCTAATTTAAGAGAGCGGCGGGCAGCGTGTGGCGAGATACTCGCGGGGCGGCACTCGTTTGTGTTAGGCGGCTGGGTTCCGCGCGATAAATTTAGTGAACTGAAGGCGTCGCTTGAAAGCGAGTGCAATGTTATAGTCAGAGAGACGGAAAGCACGGAAGAAAACCCGCCTATACTGCTCAAAAATTCAAAAATAGTGCAGCCTTTTGAGGCAATCACCGAGCTGTACAGCTTGCCGAGCAAGAGCGATGTGGACCCCAACGGCGTGTTGGCGATATTCTATTTTATATCGTTCGGAATGATTATGGCGGATGCGGGCTACGGGCTGCTGCTTATGATAATTCCGTCAGTTTTGTTATGGATTAAAAAGCGGCATGGCATGGCGGCAAAAATGATGAAAATGCTGGCTATTTGCGGAATTTCCACAGTGATATGGGGGATTTTATTGGGGTCATTTTTCGGAATTTCCACCCCGCCCATATTATTCAGCCCCGTCACGAGTTCAATAAAATTCCTCATTATGTCCTTGGCGTTCGGTACAATTCACATTGCGGCAGGGCTGATTTTGAATGCGTACTTAAAGTTTAAGCAGGGCGAGTGGATGGAAGCAATAGGCGGCTCAGTTACGTGGGTGCTCGTGCTGTTGGGCGGATTGATTTGGCTGGCGGGACTGTTCGTGCCGGGTGCGTCTTTTGGATTTATATTAGCGGCAATAGGGAAATATATGCTCATAGCGGGCGCTGCGGGATTGCTACTGCTTTCCGGCGGACGCGAAAAAAACATTTTCAAACGATTGTTCAAGGGAGTAAGCTCGTTATACGGCGTGATAGGCTTTTTCAGCGACATTCTCTCATATTCGCGCTTGCTCGCGCTGGGGCTTTCGGGGGGCATTGTGTCCGTGGTAATCAACACCATGGGGACCCTCGCCGGCACGGACAATATAAAAGGCATTATTCTGCTAGTTCTCGTGTCTATAGTCGGGCACACATTTAATTTGGCAATTAGTGTGTTAGGTGCATATGTTCACGCGTCGCGCTTGCAATATGTAGAATTTTTCAGTAAGTTTTACACAGGCGGCGGCAAGAAATTTGAGCCATTAAAGTTTGATGGGAAATATATAGAAATCTGAAAGGAGATAAAATGGAAATTTTAACAAATGGTTTGGCTTGGGCAATTCTGGGAGCAGGAATGGCGGTAATCGTCACGGGATTGGGCTCATCAAAAGGCGTTAGCATGGTTGGACAAGCTGCGGGCGCGGTGATAATCGACGACCCTTCAAAATTCGGTCCGTTGTTGCTATTGCAGGCGCTCCCGGGGACGCAGGGGATTTATGGGTTGTTAGCCGCGTTTTTGGTGTTATTGCAGACGGGGGTTATTGGCGGCGGCGCGGGAAATATTTCCTTCGTGACGGGAATAATGTTCTTTTTGGCGTGCTTGCCGATAACAATAATCGGCTATGTTTCTGCAATTTTGCAGGCGAAAGTGGCAATCAGCGGGGTACACATCGTGTCTAAACATCCGTCAGAAGCGGCAAAGGGCATGACACTTGCGGCAATGGTGGAGACGTACGCGGTGTTGGCATTGCTTGTATCCGTGCTGATAATCATGAATATCAAGCTTTAGGGAGCGATGACGATGACGGATAATATTGAAAAAATCGTTGACACGATAATTAATGAGGCGCAGGAAGAAACGGAACGAATTAAAGGGTCCGCCGATAGAAAATGCAATGAAATATCGGAAAATACGAAGCATGACATCGAGGATTTACGCGCGGAAATAGAGCGGAAAGCGGAAGAGCGGGCGCAGCTTACTGTGGCGGCAAAGTTGAGTACTGCAAAAATTAACGCTAATATTGAAATTACGACGGCGAAAAAGACAATGATTAACGAGTGTTTTGAACACGCGTTGGAGAACATAGAAAAAAAACACGGGAAAGGAACCGTGCGGCAGGACGGCAAAATGTTGATTGACAACCGCTTTTCCGCAATAGCCAAAACGATTCGTTCGGACATAGAGCCGTTGCTTGTAAAGACGTTATGGGAGGAATAGATTCGGTGCGCAGATTTGATGAAACAAATTACGTATTTCAGGCTACTTATGCAAAAATTCTCGAGAGCAAGCAAACGTATAGTCGCGACGATGTTGTAGGGATTTTGCAGGAAGTCGGCGCCGATGAGGCGTTGGCTGTTCCGCGGCTGGACGCTGATTTTCATAATTTAAAGGCGCTTATCCGAGGGGCGATATCGGGCGAGGACGTGAGCGGGATTTTGGACCCTAACGGCAATGTCTCTCACGATGAATTGCGCGTGATGGTGGAAGAAAAGGGCATGAAGGCGATTGCGGACGCATTTGAAGCGTATGCAAAAACGAGCAATGCGAAGGATATTGACGACATATTGGACGAAGAATATTTTAAGCGGAGGAAGATTTTGGAGCGCAAGACGGGTGACCCGCTTTTAAAGGAAATTTTACAAACGGAGCGAGAGGTTTTTGAGGCGAAAAAGGCGCAGAGACTCGATGAGGCTGATGATGAGCGCGTTGCCGAGGTGCAGGAGCGTTTAGACGGTCTTTTGCGTGAAGCCGGGCAAAAATTATTCGGGCTTGCGCCAATTTACGGGTGGTGGATTAGTTGTACAAAATAGGTATTATCGGCAGTAGCGAAAACACGCAAATATTTAATGCAGTCGGGATTTCTCCGTACAAAGAGGGCGAAGAATACGCCGTTATATTTATCACCGAAGATGCGTACGAGGAAAATCTTGACTTCATAAAAGAGTGCGACGACAAATCGACCCCGGCGATTATTGTATTGCCGAGCAGCGGTGAAAGCCGCGGAATAGGTTTGGAGAATGTAAGGCGCAGCATTGAACGTGCTGTTGGCGCCGATATATTGTGAGAGGTGTTGAATTTTGGGAAAAATTATAAAAGTGTCAGGACCATTAGTTATCGCCGATGAGATGTCGAACGCGAACATGTTTGATATGTGCTTGGTTAGCGGGCACAAGCTCATAGGTGAGATAATAGAAATGCGCGGCGACAAGGCGTCGATTCAGGTGTACGAGGAAACGGCGGGATTAGGACCGGGAGAAGAGGTTGTTACGACCGGCGCGCCGCTTAGCGTTGAGCTTGCGCCGGGGCTGATTTCGAGGATGTATGACGGAATTCAGCGACCGCTAGAGGATATGCGCGAGGAATTCGGCTCGACTATAACGCGCGGTATAACCCTTCCCGCGTTGGACCGTGAGAAAAAGTGGGACTTCAAGCCGCTTATGGAAAAAGGCGCGCAAGTTTCGGCGGGTGACATAATAGGCGAGGTGGATGAAACCGCGCTGGTGAAGCACAAAATTATGATTCCCGTCGGAGTGGAAGGGCGGCTGGTTGAGGTAAAGCGGGGGAAATTTACTATTGAGGAAACCGTAGCGGTGGTAGAGCTAAAGAGCGGTGAGCGGGCTAATATATGCATGTTGCAGAAGTGGCCGGTGCGCGTGGGGCGTCCCTACAAGAAAAAGCTTCCGCCGGAGGTTCCGCTCATAACGGGGCAGCGCATAATTGACATGCTTTTTCCGATTGCAAAAGGCGGCGTGGCAGCGGTGCCGGGACCGTTCGGCAGCGGCAAAACCGTCGTTCAGCATCAGTTGGCGAAGTGGGCGGACACAGATATTGTGGTGTATATCGGCTGTGGTGAGCGCGGCAACGAAATGACGGACGTTTTGATGGAATTCCCGAGGCTTCGCGACCCCAAAACGGGAGAATCTCTCATGCAGCGTACGGTTTTAATCGCCAATACGTCGGACATGCCGGTGGCGGCGCGCGAGGCGTCGATATACACGGGCATAACGATAGCGGAATATTTCCGTGATATGGGGTATTCCGTTGCGATTATGGCGGATTCGACTTCGCGTTGGGCGGAAGCGTTGCGGGAGATGAGCGGGCGGCTGGAGGAAATGCCGGGAGAAGAGGGATATCCCGCGTATTTAGGCTCGCGACTGGCGCAATTTTACGAGAGAGCGGGGCGGGTCATCGCGTTGGGCAGCGACGGGCGCGAAGGCGCGTTAACGGCTATTGGAGCGGTTTCTCCGCCGGGAGGCGACATTTCCGAACCCGTCACGCAGGCAACGCTTAGGATAGTGAAGGTGTTTTGGGGGCTGGATTCGGGGCTTGCATATCGGCGGCATTTCCCCGCAATTAATTGGCTAAACAGCTATTCGTTGTACGTTGATAGGCTAGAGCGGTGGTTTTCGACGAATGTGGCGAGCGATTGGGAATCATTGCGTACGCGCACGATGGAGGTGCTGCAGAAGGAAAGCGAGCTGGAGGAAATTGTGAAATTAGTGGGCGTGGATGCGCTTTCTGACGCTGATAAAAAAATCCTGAAGACCGCTAAAGCCGTGCGGGAAGACTTCCTGCACCAAAACGCTTTTGACGAAGTGGACACATATACGTCGCTGGACGAGCAACACGCGAAGCTTACGGCGGTTCTCAACGGCTAAAAGGAGGATATAGATTGATTAAACAATATAAAACGATCACGGAGGTTGCCGGACCTTTGATGATTGTTGAAGGCGTAGAAAACATAAAGTACGGCGAGCTGGGGGAAATAAGCGTGTCTAACACGACGGGGCATTCCGATGAGACGCGTCTTTGCAGAGTGCTTGAGGTAGACGAAAATAAGGCTGTTGTGCAGCTTTTTCAAAGCGCAGCGGGAATAAATCCGGAAGAGAGCAGCGTTCGTTTTCTGGGCAAGGGGATAGAACTGCCCCTTTCAAAGGATATTTTAGGGCGCGTGTTCGACGGGATGGGCAGACCGAGCGACGGCGGCGGAGAAATTCTTGCGGAGAAGAGGATGGACGTCAACGGTGTGCCGATAAACCCTGCGGCGCGTGATTATCCTTCGGAATTTATTCAGACTGGCATATCCGCCATAGACGGGTTGAACACGCTTGTTCGCGGGCAAAAGTTGCCGATTTTCAGCGGGAGCGGTCTGCCGCATGCCAATCTTGCGGCGCAGATAGCGCGCCAATCAAAGGTGCTGAATGATGAAGAGAGTTTCGCCGTGGTGTTTGCGGCTATCGGCATTACATTTGAAGAGGCGGACTTTTTTGTGCGTAGTTTCACCGAAGCGGGGGCGCTTGAGCGGTCGGTTATGTTCATTAATCTTGCGAATGACCCTGCGATTGAGCGTATTTCCACACCGAGAATGGCGCTTACAGCGGCGGAATATTTGGCATTTGAAAGAGATATGCAGGTGCTGGTCATAATGACGGATTTGACAAATTATGCGGAGGCATTGCGTGAGGTCAGCGCGGCGCGCAAAGAGGTGCCGGGCAGGCGGGGCTATCCCGGGTATCTATACACGGATTTGGCTACATTATACGAGCGGGCGGGCAAAAAACGCGGCGAAAAGGGGAGTATAACGCTCATACCTATTCTTTCCATGCCAGAGGATGATAAGACGCATCCTATTCCGGATTTGACGGGGTACATCACGGAAGGGCAGATAATACTCAGCCGCGAGCTTTTTCGCAAGAATATTACGCCGCCCATAGATGTTTTGCCGAGTTTGTCGCGCTTAAAGGACAAGGGCATCGGTGAAGGCAAGACGCGGGAGGACCACGCAGGCACTATGAATCAGCTGTTTTCCGCGTACGCGCAAGGCAAAGAGGCGAAGGAACTGATGGTCATTTTAGGAGAGGCGGCATTGAGTGAAACGGATAGGAAGTTTGCTGAATTTTCGGACGAATTTGAAAAAAGCTATGTTTCGCAAGGGTATAATTCCAATCGCACCATCGAGGAAACGCTGGATATTGGCTGGGAATTGCTTAAAATTTTGCCGAAAGAAGAGCTGAAAAGGATTAAGCCCGAACATATCGAGAAATATATGCGGGAGGAAGATTAAATGGAACGTCTTAACGTCAATCCGACGCGTATGGAGCTAACGCGGCTTAAAAAGCGCTATAATGTGGCAAGGCGCGGGCATAGACTGTTGAAAGACAAGCGTGACGGGCTGATGAAGAATTTTTTGGAGATTGTTCGTAAAAACAGAGAATTTCGCATAGAGGCGGAAGCCGAACTTGCGGAAGTGTACAAAAGTTTTCACAAGGCGAAAGATGAAATCGGTGAACGAAATATAAAACGTGCGCTTATGTTGCCGAATTTTCAGGCGCGCATTAACGTCGAAATTAGCAATGTTATGAGTGTAAATGCTCCGACCTTTACACTGATGAAAGAATATAAAAATGTTGACTATCCCTACGGTTTTTATGGAACGACAATACATCTTGACAATTCTGTCAGTTATTTGGATGATTTACTGCCGAAGCTATTGGAGCTTGCACAATATGAAAAAACAGCGCAAATGCTCGCGATTGAAATTGAAAAAGTACGGCGCAGAGTTAACGCTCTGGAACATTTTTTAATACCTCAGCTTGAAGAAACAATAAAATATATCGCGATGAAACTGGATGAAAATGAACGCGGCAATTTGGTGAGGTTGATGAAAGTTAAAGAGATGATTTACACATCTAAATTGGAATAAATTTGTGATTGACAATTTAAGCGAAATGTGATAAAATATAATAGATTAGGGTAGCTAAGAGGGTGATATTTTGCGCACGTTAATTAAAGGAGGGCGGATTATCGACCCCTCTGCCGGTATTGATGAAATAGGCGATGTTTTGGTGGAAAACGGATTGATTGTTGCTACTGTAAAGGTAAATAACTTTACAGTAGATGAAATCATAGATGCCGGTAATAAAATTGTGTGCGCGGGGCTTGTGGACATGCATTGTCATATGCGCGAGCCGGGACAAACTCATAAAGAGGATATTGCTACAGGCAGTAAAGCGGCATTTAGAGGCGGTTTTACATCGGTAGTAGCAATGCCGAACACTATTCCTCCTGTGGACAATCCCGATATTATTAAAGATATTCTCAAGATTCCGTCAACTGTGAATTTATATCAGGCAGGAGCCATAACTCGTGGGCAGGAAGGCATGATAATCACGGATATTGCGGCGCTAAAAAGCGCGGGCGCCGTTGCAATCAGCGATGACGGTGTACCTGTTGAAAATGAAGAAGTTTTGTATCAAGCGTTGATTACTGCACAAAAACAAGGCATTCCCGTGATTTATCATTCCGAGTGTTTGTCGGTTGATGGTGCGGATGCAAAAGCCGAATGGGGCGATGTGGAAAGAGTTTTAAGCATAGCCCGGCGCGCGGATGCACCTATACATATAACTCATATTTCTTCGGAAACAACAGTGGAAATAATTCGACAGGCGAAACTATGCGGGCTAAAAGTAACATGCGATACTTGCCCTCACTATTTCAGCCTAACGCGGGACGCGGTAAAAGAATATGGCACAAACGCTAAAATGAATCCGCCGCTTAAAGATATTGCGGATGTTAATGCGATTATAGGCGGACTAAAAGACGGAACAATAGATGCGATTTCCACAGACCACGCTCCTCATGCGGTTTATGAGAAGAATCAAGATTTTGAAAAAGCTCCCAACGGGATAGTAGGATTTGAAACCGCGCTGGGATTGGGCATCACTAAGCTTGTAAAGGCAAAACACTTGACAGTGAACCAATTAATACAAAAAATGACTTATAATCCGGCACGTTTATTAGGCATTAATGCGGGTACATTGAAGATCGGCGCTCCTGCGGATATATTAATTTTTGATTTAGATAAAGAATATGAAGTGGACGTTAATTCGTTTGCCGGCAAGGCGAGAAACACGCCATTTAATTCTTGGAAACTATATGGGAAGGTGGAAAAAGTAATATGTTCCAATTTAAAATAGTTGACAAGGAACGTTTAAATGATATGATATACAGCTTCCAAATAGATGCTGCCGCTATCGCTCGTCAGGCTAAGCCCGGGCAATTTCTCCATATATTGCCCGAAGGAAATGTTACGCTGAGGCGTCCGATAAGCATATGTGAAATAAATGATAATAGGGTCAGATTCATTTTCGAGGTAGTCGGGGAAGGGACTCGGCTTATTGCAAAAAAGCAAGTTGGAGAGACCTTAAATGTATTGGGACCTTTGGGTAAAGGTTTTGGACTTTACAGAAATATCGACATGCCTAAGATAATGCTAATTGGTGGCGGTATAGGTGTATTTCCACTTTTACAATTAGCTAAGGATGCAAAATTAAGTGTAAAGGCAAATAGCTTTACATATGTGGTTTTGGGCTTTAGAAGCAAAAAACACGTAGTTCTTGAAAATGATTTTAATAGATATGCAAATAAATTGCACATAACCACCGATGACGGCACATGTGGGGAAGAAGGGTTTGTAACTGCGCCTGCTAGGCGAATAATTGATAGTGAAGAGATAGACGGCATTTTTGCGTGCGGTCCGAAGCCTATGTTAAAAGAAGTCGCTAAGCTCGCGAAAAATGCGGGGATATATTGTGAGGTTTCTATGGAACAACGTATGGCGTGTGGCATAGGGACATGTGTAGGATGCGTGATTAAAACTACGAGCGGTTATAAATCCGTCTGCAAAGACGGTCCGGTTTTCGATGCGTCGGAGGTGGATTTTGATGATTAATATGCGGGTTAATGTGGGTATTGAATTGGATAATCCTATAATTGCGGCTTCGGGCACCTTTAGCCTTGATATGGGACCGTATTTTGACTTTAACGAATTGGGCGCGGTATGTCTTAAAGGCGTATTTCCGGGACCGCGTGAGGGTAATCCTCCTCCGCGAATTGCCGAAACGGCGAGCGGAATGCTTAACAGCATAGGATTGCCGGGCGCGGGTGTGGATGGTCTTATTGCGGATATCTTGCCGAAAATGAGGAAATATAATACGAAAATTATCGCTAATGTTTGCGGAAATACTATCGGCGAATATGTTGAGGTTGCAGAGAAACTGAGCGATAAAGTGGATATGTTGGAAGTCAATGTGTCCTGCCCTAATGTAAAAACGGGCGGCATGTCCTTCGGGACGGATGCAAAGAAATTGGAGGAAGTCACGGAGGCGGTCAAAAAAGTCGCTAAATGCCCCATCATAGTAAAACTTTCGCCAAATGTGACCAGCATTTCGGACATGGCAAAAGCGGCTGAAAGTGGTGGCGCGGATGTTATATCGCTTATCAATACTATACTTGGCATGAAAATTGACGTCAACACGCGTCG
>JAISFC010000015.1 GCA_031263785.1 Clostridiales bacterium
AATCAAGAATAATATCATTTTCTGACGAACCAATCCGTATACACCTTTTCACTAAGTCCAAAGGTTTTGGATGGTCAAATGGTGTATCGTTATCGAAAAGCGCACGAATGAGGCGAGTCCCATCCTCGGTTCTCATCTCGGTTTCATTCCATAGCGACTTCACTTTCGTGGTGGAACGTCTATTCTTTTCATATATGTTCCAATCACCGTCTTTCTTTTGTTTTGCAAGAATTTGGCTTCCATCATTATCACCCATAATGATATTTTCGGATGCTTTAGCTTTGCCCCAACGCCACACGCTCTCCTTCCCAACGCTATTATACGGACTCACTTCAATGCTATATTCTGCTGATTTTTCAAGACTAACTGCACAATATCCGTCTTTATCTGCCGAATTTGGATTCACGTAGAATGGATAAAAAAGATTAGGGCGGTTACCACTATGGAATTTTGGATTCCTGTTTCTTAATTCGCGAGTATTGTAACCACCTTGCGAATCTGTGAATTTGTACTCAGCAGGTGCAGGAAGTTCGTTTAACTCTAATGCATCGCTTTTTGAATATATCAAAATATGCTCATGGGTAATAGCGACTTGCTTGTAATCTCGCCCGCCAGGATTGGAAACTACAATAATATCCGCCTCGAAATTCTCCTCCCCAAAAACCTCATCCATTAGTTTCCGCAAATTCGTCACTTCATTATCATCAATGCTCACGAAAATAACGCCGTCATCACGGAGCAAATTGCTCGCTAATCTAAGACGCGGATACATCATATTAAGCCATTTTGTATGAAAACGCCCACTAGTTTCAGGATTGCTAGACTGCTGATCGGTCATCTCCAAATAAGCTTTAAGGCTGTCTGTATAATCATCTTCATAGATAAAATCGTTGCCTGTATTATAAGGCGGGTCGATATAAATCATCTTCACTTTCTTATAGTAAGCCGATTGCAGGAGCTTCAAAACCTCCAAATTATCGCCCTCTATGTAGAGATTTTCTGTGTTATCCCAATCAACGCTTTCTTCCTTGTAAGGACGCAAGCACCCACTTGAACGACGCTGGCTATGACGAATAGACTCCACCTTGCCGTGCCACTCAAACTTATATCGCTCAAAATCGTTATCAATCCATTCACCACATTCATTAAGGAGTTGGTCAATATCAAGCTTACCCTCCTTGAAACATTGAGGGAATATCGCTTTAAGCTTAGCTTGCGTATCACCAATAACGTCCATTGACAATCCCGAAAGGCGTGCTTTGTCTATGATTTGTTCATTTGTTAGTTTTTCACTCATGCCATAACCTCCACTTTTTGTTCAATCGGCTTTATATCAAGCAAAAACTCTCGCCAAATTTTCACATTCGGTTTTTGCTCTAATCTTTGACGAATTTCCATTTTATCTCGCCATTGTTTTTGTTCCATTTCTTTGAGTTCTGCTTTAATTTTAACAACTTCTCTCTTTAATTTCAATAGTTCAAATCTTGTAACATCATTATCTAGCGCTAATTCAGCCTGTTTGAGCTTTGCCCTTAACTCCAAAATACGATTATCAATTTTGGAATACTCTCGCCTTATTTCATCATGTGGAGCGCTATCGGGAAGTTCAAGCATTTTATCGAATCTATGTTCTCTCTGCTCCCTATTTGCTGTTCTTGAATTGATATATTCGCCGCTATACGAACACTCATGCGTCATACTCAATATTTCAACACATTCTTTGTGAGTTAGAGCCTTCCCGTCCGCCATTTGCCCAATGAGTTGATAATCTTTTTTTCCGCACCATTCGTTTCCGGTCGTCAAAGAATAATATCCAATTTGCGCATTAATTTCATTTTCAACTCTCAGAATTCCACTCTGCGGAATGCCTCGCCAACCAATTTCGGCAATAACATTCCTTGCAATAGGAGAGGAAAGTGTGATTCGCCCCGAACGAGGCTGATATTTCGGGTTCATTGAATATTCATTTCGCCCAAGTGCAACGCCTGTGAACACTTTTGGCGGATGCCCAAAACAACTTATCGTACGAGTTTCTTCGTTTATATTAAAGTGGCGCTTTTTGAAAAACCACTTAATCAATGCCCACAAATCGTCTTCAAATTCAGCTTTAATTTCAGCGATGTATTTAGGCGTAATTTGAACCTCGCTTGCAATTTCTTTTGTGAACGAGGTAAAAAGAACATTCTCATAATGCTCAACTAATTCAGTATTTTCTTGCTTATTTTCATCAAGTATTTGCGCAAATCGCTCTTGAATTTCTTGTTTTGTTCGTGTTTGCATTTGGATAATTTCCGCAATGTCTGCGCCAAAATTTCCTATAACTTGATCCGAATTGCCAATAATTCCACCAAATTGTAGCATTCTTTTATTTATGAGCTCAAGCGTTCGCACGTCGGCAAAGTTACCCCTATTAAGAAAAGATAGCACAACAACATCGTTTTCCTGCCCTTGACGATGGCAGCGATTTATGCGTTGCTCAATTTCGAGCGTATTGTATGGCAAATCATAATTCACCACGAGTGAACAAAATTCTAGATTGAATCCGTCGGCTACGATGTCTGTTGCAATTAAAATTTCAGCTCCACTTTTGAATTTTTCAATAGAGGAATAATCCTTATACACAACAGTTTTATATGTATTCTTTAATAATTCATATAAATATTTCTGCGTTAATTTGCTCTCTGTGAAGATTAAAGCCTTTTTATTTGCGCCCTTTTTGCGAATTTCGGTCAATGCTGTTTTTAATGATTTTAATAAAGCCGTTGGCTTTGCTTGCTTATCAATAGAGGTCATCAAATGCGACATTTCTTTATGCTTGAGCGCAATGTTTTGGAACGACGAAATAGAGGAGCTAAACGCCCTCGTAAGCATTAATGTGTATTCATAATTATCCATTTTGGATGTAGCGTTCGGCAAATATTCCATCAAAGCATCATATAACGCTTGTTCTTGTTCAGTATAAGAATATTCAATCGTTATCGGCACACGGTTTGGAATTTTCGTATAATTTGCAACTTGTTTGCGAGTTGCACGGAAGCAATATTTGCTGATTTTGCCCGTCAATTCGGGGTAATTCTCAGGCTTGCGGAAATATCGTTTATAAAAAACATCTTTGTCGCCAAGAACCGAATCATCAATAAAGCTAATCAAACTATACAAATCCATAATTGAATTTTGCATAGGTGTAGCTGTTAAAAGAAGCTTATACGCATTTGCCGTTTGCTCTTTTAGCTTTGAATAAAGCTGAGTTTCATCATTGCGCAAATTGTGCGCCTCGTCGAACGCAATGAGATTATATTTTTCTAAATTATCAAAATTCTCATAAGTCATAAGATTAAATTTTTCGTCAATTTCAATGCCAAACTTGTCCACGATGACCTGCTCCCATTGTTGGAACAAAGGAGTGGGCACGATTATTGCAATCTTCTGCCCCTCATACCATTTCTGCACAGCAACTAACATCGCCTCATATGTCTTTCCAAGCGCACCCTCATCACAAAGAATCGCCCCTTTTAAATATGACGAACGCAAAGTAAACTGTGCTGCCGCAACTTGATAAGGGTATATTTCAATATCTGTGGACGCAAATATAGGAGCAAACTTCTCGCTCATTAGCTTTTTGGATATGTAGTATGCTTGAAACACATTAAGCTCCATTATTGCCCCGCTCCCCTCAAATAATCTTCTTCTCAACCGCTTTCTATAACGCTTATCCTACCAAATAATCCATCCGGATTTCTAATTTCTATTCTATCCCTATACATTTCCACTCTTATTGGCATATCCTCCGACATTATGCCATATTCTCTGTATATTTTATACTAAATAAGCAAACTTGTCAAGCGATTTTAAGAAATTTTCCTAACTAGTTTTTCTCCAAACAAAAACAAAAACTTCCCAACAACTTAAGAAGTTTTATATGTTGCTCTCCGGCTAAACTCACTCACCAAGTAGAGGCATATGTATAAATTGCACGCATACGGGCTGTATTCTCTTGCCATTCCGGTTGGCTCGTAAATAATCGACATATACTATCCTCTTTTCTAATGTGATTTTAATTTTTATGTTGCAAAATTAGCCTCTACGTGATAAAATAAATTCAAAGTCTCGGGTAGCGGTTATTGAAAGGATGTTTTGGCATGCGCAAAAAAATATTCACGGCAATTATCATATTTTTCGGAGTAATTATATTGGGGATAATCTCGCTTTTTATTATCAATAAATCCATAGACAGTTACGCGCGATACATAACAACCATCGAAAATGCGCCTGATGTAGACTGTATTTTCGTGTTGGGCGCGGGTGTGGTTGACGGATATCCAACCGCCGCGCTGGAGGACAGGCTGCTAAAAGCGCACGAACTCTATCAAAACGGCAAGTCGGCGAAAATTCTCGTGAGCGGCGACCACGGCACCGCTTCCTACGATGAAGTCAACGTAATGAAAGATTACCTTGTTAATATGGGCATTCCGCGCGAAGCGATTTTGCAGGACCACGCGGGGTTTAACACGTACGACAGCATGTACCGCGCCCGCGAGATTTTTGACGTGCACACCATGCTTATTTGCACCAATGAGTTTCATATTCGGCGCTCGCTGTATATTGCGCGGCGTTTGGGCATTGAAGCTTGGGGATTCCCGACGGCGGATCAAGAGGTTTATAACCTTCCTGCCCTTAACTCAAGAGAGAAATTGGCAAAAATCAAGGCGTTTTTGGACGTAGAGATTTTTCACCGCAAACCGAAGCTCGAGGGAGAAACTATACCCATTTGGAATAATGACGGCAATGCGACGGACGGTTGAGCATAAAATTTTTCGCCTACACTCAAACAAAAAACGCATTTATGCTTGCGCCGTTATCTCATCTATTTCATCAATAATATAGTTAGCGCCTACAGTATGCAGAACACCATAGCATTCCTCTATATATTTGATTAAATCATGGTCGATAAAGAAAGAAATAACTGTCTTGCCATCTAACCCCTTTTTATTTTTATATTCCTCTATAACATAACAAACAAAATCCGTATGCATAATTACCCCTCCACAGGCACTTGTATATCTTTCCCGTCAATTTCGTCAAACAAAATATCACATAATATTTTAGGGCTGAAATGCCACATTTTAGTTTCCTCATCCTCCAACATTTCATACATTTTGGATTTATAAATTTTAACTAATGTTATTTCTTGTTCCGCCCCGGTCCTCGCCATATATTCCTTCGCAATCTGTGGCACAATAATAGATAATAAGCCGGTAAATTTTTCTTTATTCATCATCGCTAACCTCCTCATAGCCAATAAAGGTGGGTGGGCGTCACCAATCCCAACTGCTGTCATAATACGAGCCGCTTCCCGTATAAGGATTCACGCGCCAGGTGTAAGTTTGCTTCGTGTAAAGGTCGCCCGTGTAGTGGTTGACGTAATAATTCGGCTCATACGTCGTATAGCTGTCGGGATTGTACGACTTGTAAACGCTCGAATATGAGCTCGAGGACGAATAATTCGGGGTGTACATATTCGGGAGCTTATAGGTATATGAGCCGCCCGTCGCCACGTTCCTTTGCGCGTCGAACTTGATGCCCGCCCCTCCCTCAGCGGCAATATATCCCCTAACCGAACTTATGCTACTCATGCTGTTTTTGCGGCAATCCACGCTTTTCATCGGGTGATTCGGCAGATAAATTTCGGTAATCTTGTTGCCCCTGACGTCCAAATTCTCCAAGCCCTTGCACCCGCGCAAATCCAGCGTCCCCGAAAACGCCTTTGCGTCGTCTGTATTCCACATTGTAAAAGTCTTCAGCCCCGCCAGATACTCCAGCCCTTCCACGGACGTCACTTTTCTGTTGGCAAGAGAAAGCAAAGTCACAATCAATAACTCGCCCGGCGTCGGCTTATAATTTACCTCTTTGCCAAAATAGAAGAAAGCGACCTGCTGCGCCATCATGGGGTCCGGAAACATTTCACTTATCGACTTCTCCCCGTCCTTATGCAGAGGGTCCTTCATGTACACGCCATCGCCTCCCTGCGGATAGAACCGAAAGATTACATCCTCGCCGATGTTCCTGTTCTCGACCGCAAAAATGTTTGCAAGGCGGTTGCCATCCAAACTGAGGACCTTCAGCGCGCTTGTGTCACGCGGCAAAACTACCTTCGTGAACGCATTCCCCTGCACTCTTATATACTCAAGCTTGGTGAGATTCGACAAATCCAGCTCGCCCCCCAGCCCGGGTATGTAATAAGCGTACAAATCCACAAGCCCCGTCAGGTATTCTATCCCGTCAAGGCTTTTCATGGTAAAAGTGGGACTGCCTTTCTCATCGGTCGTCGTTTGTTTTTCAAGACGGAGCGCCTTGACCTGCCCCAGCTCCGCGTATGTCGGAACGTAATCCGGCGTTGAGTCGAAATGCCAGCCCATCACCATCGCAAACTGCGGGTCCGGAAACAGCTCCGCAATGGTTTTCACGTTCTTTGCGGCAGCCTTTTTCGGCGAGACGCTCGACGAGACATTGCCCCCGCCCGAACACGCGGTGAACGCGAACACGCACGTCAAAGCAAGCATAAGCGCAAATACGCGATTTTTCATAACTTCCATATGCGGCATCCTCCTACTTTTGTTTTTATTCTTATTCATTTCAAACATCGCACGACAATAGCAACCTCCCACACACCAACTCAAAAAATTGCCATCTCACCTCACAAAACAATAGCAACGAACCGTCGGAAATACCAAACATATCTAAGAAACAACATCTTCCCCATGCAAGACTTACCCTGCAAAACAACAGCGGTGAGTCGTCAAGGAGTGTAAGACATGCGAAACACAAACCTATCCAATGTAAGACCGAAAAAAACCACTATCTCACCCCACAAAACTAATAGCAATGAACTGTCAATAATTACCAAACATGGTCAAAGAAATAACACTTCCCCCACGCGGGATCGAAAAAAATTGGTAGTGAGCCACGAGCCGTCATTCGCGCGTTTACAAGCGAATAGGCGACGCGAACGTGATTTTTTTCGGAAACGACGAGACGCGAGCCATGTGAGACTTTGCAAGGCTTGCCTTGCGAAGCGAACGACGGCGAATCGTCGAGGAGTGGTATGCCCGGCCGGACTTGAACCGGCGGCCTTCAGAGTCGGAGTCTGACGCTCTATCCAACTGAGCTACGGACACATATAATAAAAATTTCGCGGCACGGCTTGGCAGTCACCAACGCAATAATCGCACAAATCCCGACAATCGCCCCTGCTATTCACAACCGCCCGTTCATGTCACATTTTAACACAAATACGCGCGAATGTCAACATATAAAAAATCATAAGCTTTCGTATGAATCGAACACGGGCACTGCTGACAAACAGCGTTATATTAACCGCCACATCGGTAATCGTCAGCGTCATCGGCATGTATTTCAACTCGTACGTATCCCGCAGGATAGGCACGCAAGCGATGGGCATTTTCGCGCTTATCATGTCGGTTTACATCTTCGCGGTGACGCTGGCTATTTCGGGCATCGGGCTTGCCGCCACACGTCTCACGGCGGAGGAAATCGCTTTCGGACGGCACGGCGGCGCACGAGCGGCTATGCGGCGGTGTCTTATTTTCGCGCTTATAATGGGCATATTCGCGGCTATCTTGCTAGCCACCTGCGCGGACTTCATCGGCACCAAAATCCTCCACAACGCCCTCACCGTCCGCCCGCTGACCATCCTCGCCATTTCCCTCCCGTTCACGTCAATGTCCGCGGCGTTGACGGGCTATTTCAATGCTATGCGGCAGGTTTTCCGCAGCGGCACGGCTCTGATTATGGAGCAATCCGTGCGCGTTTTCGCGTGTGCGCAAATCTTCATGTGGCTGGCGGCGGGGCGCGGGACGGAGGCGGCGTGCGCGGCTATAGCCTTAGGGAGCGTGGCGGGCGAAATCGCGGGGTTTATCCACCGTTTTGCGGTGTACATATTCGGTCGTCACGACGGGAGCGCGTCCCCCGAAGTCTCCCGCGGGCTGTCGGCGCGTATGCTAAAAATCACCATTCCGATGGCGTTAAGCATGTACATGAAGTCGGCGCTATCGTCAATCAAGCAAGTGATGACGCCAATCTGCCTCGAAAAATCCGGCGCATCGTACGTCAAAGCGCTGTCCGATTACGGCATAATAAACGGCATGGTCGTCCCACTTTTGCTGTTCCCGTCGTGCTTGCTGACGGCGATAAGCGCGCTGCTGGTGCCCGAAATAGCGCAGCTCCACGTCACAGACAAGCGCGACACAATAAACCGCGCTGTATCACGGGCTTTCAAGCTGACGCTGTTTTTCTCGACGGGGATATGCGCCGCAATGTTCCTGTACGCGGAGCAGCTGTCGCGGAGCGTGTACGCAACATCAGAAGCCGCGTTCTACATACGAATAATGTCGCTCACAATCCCGATAATCTACTTCGACAACATCGTCGACGGCATGCTCAAAGGGCTGAACAAACAGGTGAGCGTGGTGCGGATAAACATCGTCGACACAATCGCCACAATCGTCATGATTACGCTGATAGTCTCAAAATTCGGCACCGGCGGCTACATCGTAGTCTTTTTCCTTAGCGAGATTTTGAACGCGGGGCTTAGCATTCGGCGGCTGATGTCGACGACCGCGTGCGTGTTCCGGGTGCGCGAGTGGGTAATCGAGCCGGTGGCGGCGGCATTAATTTCGCTGATTATAATGGGGCTTTTCCGGCATATAAACCAATGGGCGGGCATCCCTCTGCTGCTTGCAATCTACGTTTGCGTCTGGGGCTATCTGGAGGCGCGGCGCAAAGAATGCTAGCAAAACCTTGACAATCGCGGATTTTTATGCTATAATAATATCATAGGGGATTTTGTGCAAATATTCAGGCATTATATATGAACATCCCCGTTTAATTTGTCAATAGGGGGCGTAAATATGTCAATTTTAGAAGAAAAAATCCGAGCAAAAACTTTTCTTAAAAAGATGAGCGAGGGCGAAATCTCTCCCGATTTTCTGCGGGAAGCAACCGCGTTTGCGGCATTTTCAAAGTTTGTGACAAACGAGCATCGGAATCTCGTACTAGCTCTGTCGTTCAACCGCGACATAACGGACGATTTAAGCATGATTGCCGCACAAATGCCGAAGTTTGATAAAAAGCATCAGCCCGATATATCCATACAAAAAATCGCGGCGGAAGGTATATACGACGAAGACCGACTGTTATCTCTGTATTGCGGCGACGGACCTCTCAGGGGCGCGCCGGAAGTTCTGGATAAAATCCCGAAAAATTCAGAAAAATTGCTGAATCGAATAGCTTTTTCCGCTTCGACTGTCCCCGCTCCCGCTTTCAGCAAAATTACCGATTCCGAGGCACTTGTCCCGATTATTTTGGACCCGACGAACGCGGTCAACGCCGCTAACGCAAAAAAAACGTTGATTGAGTCACTTCATACCAATGCCGAAAAGGTGTACGACGAGCTTGAAAAACACGTGGAATATTGGGAAAAGCAATTGAGGCACGGCGCAAAGTTAATATCCGACGAAAGCTATTATGAGAAAAAAATGAACGACGTTTTGGAGCTGGCAAAAGACGTAATCGACAACATCGGCAATGACGTAAAATTAAAAAAGATAATACTTAACAAGGAAATCCCGATAATGATGCGCGTGCGCGCGGCGGAAAAGACGCAGAAAAGCTCCGTGCTGAGGGACTTGCGGAAAAGTCGACTGCCGCAGGAAATAAAAAGCATAATCGACAGGACCTCGTCGTCAAAGGGCACAGTCAATAAACCGCTCACAAATTAAAAATACATAGTATTAAGCCTCGCGGATTAAACTCCAAGAGGCTTTTTTTGCGTGATTCAGCCGTTTTCTGCTATTTACGCGGGCTTTAGAAATGTTACAGAAATATTACAATTATATTACATTTGTGTTACAAATCAAAAAAAGTATTGCAATTTATTTTACAGTGTGATAGCATGTCAGATAGAAAAGTCCTTACGCGCGGACGAGAGCCGACCGTGGGGCAGAAAGGAAGTGTTGAGTGTTATGTTTACAAGAAGCAAAAAGATTTTATCGGTGATGGTGGCGATGGCGATAACGGCGGGAAT
>JAISFC010000045.1 GCA_031263785.1 Clostridiales bacterium
GAGCGGTCTTGCTAATTTTAAGGGCGTGTGCGGACGAATGGAGCTTATACCGACTAATCGGGATTTTAGCCTGATTATCGACTACGCGCATACCCCTGACGGGTTGGAAAAAGTGCTTAGCGCGGTCAAGGAATTTGCCAAGGGGCGCGTGGTGGTGGTGTTCGGGTGCGGAGGTGACAGAGATAACACGAAGCGTCCGATTATGGGGGAAATAGCTGACCGTTTAGCGGATTTTTGCGTTATCACGAGTGACAACCCACGTACGGAGGAGCCAAGCGGGATAATCGAGCAAATAGTCGCGGGAATGAATGATATAGCGGAAAAGATTATAATTCAGGACCGACGCGCGGCGATAAGGTACGCGATTGAGAACGCGAAAAAGGACGACGTTGTGATTCTAGCGGGGAAAGGGCATGAGGATTATCAGATTTTGCCGACGGGTAAGATTCATTTTGACGAGCATGAAGTCGTTGAGGAAATTCTGCGCGAAGAGGAGGAAGAGAGGGCTAATGGAGAAGATAACCATAGATGAAATAAAGCGTGCGACCGGGTGCGAAGTTTTTCTTGCGGAAGGCGCGGGGGGCGTAAATGAAATCACGGATATTGTAACTGATACCAGAAAATTCGCGGGCAAAAGCGGCGCATTATTTATTCCGCTGAAGGGTGAAAATTTTGACGGAAATGATTATATAGATGATTTTTTTGCAAAAAACGGGACGGCTGCGCTCAAAACGCGAGACGGGATGAAGGCTCTGGCGGATTTAGCGCGCGCGTACAGGAGCAGATTTGACCTGCCGGTGGTGGCGGTAACGGGGAGCGCCGGCAAGACAATGACGAAAGAAATGCTGGGCAGTGTTTTATCCATGAAGTACAAAACGCTGAAAACCGAGGGGAATTTTAACAACGAAATCGGGTTGCCCTTGACAATTTTCGGCATTGATGATACCATAGAGGTGGCGCTGGTTGAAATGGGGATGAACAGCTTGGGGGAACTTTCGAGGCTGTCGTCAATAGCGCGCCCGTCTATATGCGTCATAACCAACATCGGCACGGCGCATATCGGGAAATTAGGCAGCCGGGACAACATCCTGCGGGCGAAGCTGGAGGTGCTGGATTTTATTCAGCCGAACGGCGTGGTGGCGCTAAACGCTGATGACGAGCGTCTTTATGGATTAAGAGGGAAGCTGCATTATCGCACGATTTTCTTCGGCGTTAAAAATGAGCCGGATGAGAGCTCCCGTGACGGTTATGTTAGGGCGCGAAACCTAAGGCTGGGCGATAACGGCGCTTTTTTTGAGGTGGAGCTGGACGGCATGGTGTACGATGTGCATATTGAGCAGGTCGGTGAGCATAATGTGTACAACGCGTTGGCAGCGATAGCTGTTGGTCATGAGCTGGGCGTCCCCGTGGAAGAGATTTTGAATGGGCTCAGGGGGACCGCGCCGATTGACGGCAGGCAAAAGATACGTAAAATTGCGGGGCTGACTGTTATTGATGATTCTTACAATGCTAATTTGGAGTCCATGCTTGCGGGGCTGAAGACGCTCGCGCATATGGGCGGTGGAACCTCTCGCAAAATCGCTGTTCTGGGCAGCATGTTGGAGCAGGGGGAATTCGCGGAGAAGGGGCATAAAATGGTAGGGCGGGCGGCGCGCGATTCGGGCGTTGATTACATTATAACGATAGGCGATGACGCGAATGCGTATATAGGCGGCGATGTGCGGTGCGGGACCGTCGAGGAGGTATATTCGGCGTTGACGGCATACGCAAAAAAGGGAGATATTGTGCTGCTGAAGGGGTCGCGCGGAGTTGCGCTGGAGAGATTGATTAGGCTCATGGAATCTACTGTTGAAAATGGGGAATAAGAATGAACTGTTTATTAGCGATGGCAATAGGGTTTGCAATTTCATTGGTATTGACGGCGGTGTTGATACCGATTTTGCGGCACCTTAAATTCAGGCAGGAAATACGCGAAATAGGTCCTCAATGGCACAAGGGCAAGAGCGGGACGCCGACCATGGGTGGATTAGGCTTTATTTTTGCGATAGTAGCCGCGATTATTGCGACCGGCAGCGGTGAATGGGCATTAGTTGGCGGCGCAGTTGCGTTTGGCGCTATCGGATTCATCGACGACTTCATAAAAGTGGCGCTGAAACGCAATCTAGGGTTAAGGGCGTGGCAGAAATTCTCGTTGCAGCTGCTTGCGGCGATTGTTATAATGGTGATATTGGTCGACGGAGGGCATGTAGAGACCCTGATTAGCATACCATTTTCACAAGGCGGAGTTTTTGACCTCGGCGCGGCATATATTCCGATAATGGCGTTTATAATTCTGGGTTGCGTCAACGCGGTAAACCTAACTGACGGTCTGGACGGATTAGTGAGCAGCGTAACGATGATAATAGGGCTATTTTTCATGATAATCTCCGCCGCGGCAATGAATGAAGGGCTGTCGGTGTCCTCGGCGGCTATGGTGGGCGGAATATTGGGATTTTTCGTGTTTAACGTGCATCCCGCGCGGGTGTTTATGGGCGACACGGGCTCGCTATTTTTGGGAGGCATGGTTGCGCTCACGGCGATAATGATGGGAAATCCGCTGATATTGTTGGTTGTAGGGATAATATATATTTTGGAAACGCTGTCCGTTATCATACAAGTGGTGGGGTTCAAGCTGACGGGGCGACGTATATTCAAGATGAGCCCTATTCATCATCATTTTGAGCAGTTGGGCTGGAAGGAAGGGCGAATTGTGTGGACATTCAGCGCGGTGACTTTTGCGGCTTGTCTGCTGGCGTTATGGAGGTTATGAGAAGATAATGAAGAAACAGTTCGATTTTTTCTTTTTTCTGATAGTGATTAGCCTGCTTGCGATAGGCTTGATTATGGTGTTTTCTTCCAGCTCGGAGGCGGCGCGGGTGCAATATGACGACGCTTATTACTTTATAAAAAGACAAATGATGTGGGCGGCGGTTTCGCTTGTCTCGATGTTCGCAATGGCAAACTTCAATTACAAAAGGCTGCAAAAAATGGCGATTCCATTATTAATTTTGGCGATAATCACGCTCATAGCGGTGCTGTTCATAGGCAAGGAAGTAAACGGCGGGAAACGATGGATTAGTTTGGGATTTGTACAATTTCAGCCGTCCGAAGTGGCTAAAATTGCCGTTATTATTTTCATGGCGAGTTCACTATCGGTTAATTACAAAAATCTCAAGAAATTTTTTACGGGGCTGATACCCTATCTATGTATTTTAGTTTTATTTGCGGGATTAATAATGTTGGAGCCGCATTTTAGCGCTACGATAGTGATAGTGTTAGTGGCGGTAATAATTTTGATTACAGCGGGAGCGCGAATGTGGCATTTTTTCTGGCTGGGAGTTCCCGTTGCGAGTGCGCTGGCGATTTTGGTCGCGACGAGCGAATACCGAATGCAAAGAGTGACGGCTTTTCTCGACCCGTTTAAGGACAAATTAGGCGATGGCTGGCAAATTATTCAGTCACTTTACGCAATTGGAAGCGGCGGTCTTTTTGGCTTGGGTTTAGGGCGGAGCAGGCAGAAATTCCTTTATATTCCGGAGCCGCAAAATGACTTTATTTTCTCGATTTTATGTGAAGAATTGGGCTTAATCGGGGCGGCGACGGTTATCATATTGTTCGCGCTGCTGATATAAA
>JAISFC010000019.1 GCA_031263785.1 Clostridiales bacterium
TGTGTTATAATATCCATAGACAAAGCCCTCCGATATGTGTTTGTTTGGTTACTTACATCATATCATTTTTGAGGCGCTTTGTCTTCTTTTTTTGTTACCCTTCTATTGTATCATAACACTTGTGGATGTCCTTGCGTTTGGCTTTTCCGGAAATAACGTTTTGAGCATAATTAAGCGAACGAAATAGACCTGCTGAAAATCTTTTGGTTTTGCGGTCTAACGGTAATTGCATATTTGCATTGACGGCAGCAGAGTTTATCACTTGATTGCGTCTACGCATGGTTAATCAGCTCCTTATTGTTATTATATACGATTATGTATGTTTTAGCAATCAGTATTTTGCGGGGGCGTCGTATAGATACATTGCCTGGACCTACTCGTAATGCGACCACATACGTATTATGTAAACAGTCTTTTTAGACTTATTTACAAAATACCAAATGCGATGCTTATTATTAATCCTCCGTGAGTACACGCCTTTGAGTTTGCCCCTGAGCTTCTCGAAGTTTGGTGCCCATTTGAAAGGATTTGACTTGAGTATAGTTAAAATATCGTCGATTTTATCATCAAGATTTGCACCGGCTAAGTTTTCGTAGTCTTTGTACGATTGCCGTGAGAATTTCAGCGAGTACTGCGCCACGAAAAAGCCTCCTCGTCAATCCATTCATCTTCCGGGATGTTAATTGATTCAGTCAGTGACTGCATGAACTCCGGATTATCGTGGACTTCCAGCGTGAGCTTCCAGTCGTTGAATTCTTGCTCGTCGACCAGCACGACATTGCCGTAAGGAGTTGTAATTGTGACAGGTTCGCGCTTAATTGCCTTGTTGATTAGGCTACGCAAATGTAGGCGCGCATTAAATAGGGTGGTTGCGACCATGTTTCTCACCTCGTTGCTATTATATGCGCTTTGAGTGGATTTTAACATATTAATCAGTCCTTTCATAGTTAATATCTTGCAGGGTCGTCACTACGACCAACGAGATAGTCGAGAGATACATCGAAGTAGTCGGCGAGGGCGATAAGGACGGTAGCTGTAGGGTCTACTTGACCTCTTTCGTAATACTGATATGAGCGCAATGAAAGTGAACAGTCTTTTGCTATATCTTTTTGCAATAGACCTCGACTAAGTTTTAAAACTTGTAAACGTTCGCTTAAATTAGCCACTTTTCACCTCGCGTGAAAAAAATTTTGATAGTTTTAAAAAAAATGCTTGACATGCAACAACTTGCGTGTTATAATAAAACTAACAAGCAATATATTGCGTGTTAATCTAGAAGGAGGCGGGTGATAGTGAATGCAACGTTAAAAGAACTACGCAAACAACAAGACAAGACGCAACTCGAAATTGCTAAAAAAGCAAGAATTTCAGTACGTACTTATCAAGGCTATGAGCGCGGAGATTATGAACCCAAGGTAAGTGTACTCCAACGCATAGCAAACGCACTCAACACCACAGTAGACGAGCTATTGGAGTAGGCGTCTACTGTAACCCTTCACTATTAATTATAACACAAATAATGATAAGTGTCAATAAGTGTAAACAAGTGTTAATAAGGGTCAATAAGTGAACAAGAAATAAGGTAAAGGAGACAGTTTACGTGAAAGAAAAGGGAAAAAGATGGGGAATAACACCAAATCTTTGGCGCGGATATAAACTAAGGGTCAATTTGCTAGGCGAAATCAAAATCAAAGAAAGCAGAATGTATGCTTTTTGTGGAATAGTTAAGGATTTTATAAAACTATTTTGCGGGGTCGATATTGATAATTTGTAGCCCATGGACTTGAGAACCCTTAATTTCGTAAAGCTTGTATTCAACTAGAGCGTTTATGGTTACTTCGTCTTGAGGATAAGACCGTATGTAAAGCAATTTGTCTTGCTTGCCTATAACAGAAAAACTATATTCACCTTCTGGAATGTCTTGGTCAGGGAAAACAAAGAGCTTTCCGTTTAATGTATTTTTATCCAATCTTATAATATGGACTCGAAGAGTGACAGAATTGGGATTAAGAAAAGTAGGAGGCTTATAAAAACCTTTATCGGACGCAGACACTTCTATACTTGATGTTGGCGTAACATCGCTACAGGCTTTCAAACTTGAAATATTATTGTCTTCCATAGCGTTGGCGATATTATCAAGATTACCGAGCGATTTTGGCAAAATGGCAAGAATTGTACTATTAACCGTTACTGTATTATTGTCGCCGTAATTGACTGCAAAACCTAAAGAATTGTTTGGTATTATGGTAGGCTTGACATTGTTCTTTGCTTTATGACAGAGATATTTCAAAAAATTAAAAGAATGTACGGTGTATTGCCATATGGTATACGGGTTCGCAAGACCAATAAAAGGCGCGACAACTTGCATAGAATTTACCACGAGTTCAGCGTCAAAGTGTATGGAAGCGCGTTCAATATTTGTGGCAATAATAGACAAGTTTTTACGTTCATCTCTAGATAGTCTATCTTTGCCGGATAGCGCGCAATATGTATGGTCTATGATGTTGGTGAATTCGGAAACTATAGTAGCCATCGCACGCAAATCAAAAGAATCTATGAGGTTAGCTCCCTCAAGATGAAGAGAGAATTTAACCGGAGAGTTGTAGTCAGGTGTACTCATCTTTTCTCCTCCTTTACATCACTACGACCAACTAGGTAGTCTAGGGATACATTGAAATAGTCAGAGAGAGAGAAGAGCGTTGTGAAATTGGCTTCCGAAAACCCACTTTCATATCGTTGAATGGTTTTTACATTGCAATTAAGCAATACAGCTAAGTCGGTTTGTTTCATGTTTTTAGTAAGACGCAATTCGCGTAAACGACTGGCAAATGACGGCATTTTTGTCACCTCAAAAAATTTTTTGAAAATTTTTCAAAAAAAGACTTGACAAGACAGAAATTGTCTGTTATAATAAAACGACAGCAGGACAAAAATTGTCTTGTATGTATGTTTTAGCAATCAATATCTTGCAGGGTCGTCACTACGACCAACGAGGTAGTCGAGGGATACGTTAAAGTAGTCGGCGAGGGCAATGGTTTTTGAGGTAGGTGGGTCAACATCGCCAGTTTCGTAACGTTGATAGTTGCGGGGAACTATGTTTAAGAATTCTGCCATCTGTTTTGACATAATATTTTTGCTTAAACGTAGTGTGCGTAATCTCTTGTGATATTCAGACATTTTTGCCACCTCGAAAAGATTTTTAAAAATTTTTTAAAAAAAGACTTGACAAGACATTAGGAGTCTGCTATAATGAAATTACAGTAAGACATTAAAAGTCTTGCGAGTTAGAAGGGAGGCGGTGAGCATGAATGAACGTATCAAACTAAAACGGAACGAATTAGGTTTGACACAAGCGCAAATTGCACAAAAACTAGGCATTAGCGAAAGGCAATACAACCGCATAGAAAATGGCGCTTCTAACGGTAAAAAGCCTTTATGGCTAAAACTCTCGCAGATTCTTAACACCACAGTAGACGAGCTGTTAGCGTGATGTCTATGTATGTACTCCCTTGCACTATTAATTATAACACAAATGACATGAAATGTCAATAAGTGTACACAAGTGTTAATAAGGGTCAATAAGTGAACGAAAAATAAGGTAAAAGAATGGAGGCGGTGATTGATTGAGTCGCGTAACAAAAATAGAATGTCCTTTTTACAGAACAAAAGAGATTATGCAGTTATTAGGTGTTTGCAAGACTACCGCCTGTAAACTGATGAAAGAGTGGCGCGAGGAATTGGCTTCAAAGGGCTATTATGGCGGACAACGAGGACAAATAAGCAAGAGTTATGTAGCTGAAAAACTATATGGGTATAAAAAAGATGGCAGTTACGAAGAGTCCGTTCGGATATGTAATTCAGATTAAGAGGCAATAAAAGCGATTATGTCCGTGGGGTGACACGGACATAACCAAGAGCAACATATGAAAAAGTTACATATTTAGTGTAGCATAGGTAATGCGGATTGTCAAGAAAAATTTTATAGAAAACATATTTAAGGAGGAAAAAGAATGGAAAAAGAAAAAAACACGCATGAATGCGCGAATGAACAGGTATATTGCCTGTTCGAGGGGAGGCACGAGTTGCCCCAAAACAACGGCGTCGTATTTAATGCCGTTGTTAATCCGGCGGACATTGCCGGGATTGAGGCGCAAGCCTCTGATTTTGTCGCCAAATTGGGCGATGACGTAGACGGTATAACCGTTTACGTAACAGGGCTGACCGTTGGTACAGTCAGCTTAATAAAGGCTTGCGCCAATAAAGGCGTAGGTCTTACCTTGCTGCATTACAATGCAGCGACCGGGGAGTATATGCCCCAAGAAGCTATAAGCGTGGGTCAGTCACTATGACCGCGCCGCAAGATTTTTTGTTGTCTGCAATCGTAGGCAACAAAATAAAAAAAATCGTTCGAATGGGCGAAGACAACTGCGGGAGTGTTACTCTCGCAGAGTTGGATAAGAAATTATCCAAAAACAACCCACATATAAAAATGTGGGAAAATAAGAAGTACAGATTTATATCTGTGCAAGAGGATTGTGATTACGATATTATAATCACAATCGTAAAATAAAAAGTCTCCCGGAGGCTCCCCGAAAATTGGGAGCAGGGAAATTTAGGAGGTGAAAAAAGAATGTTAGGAATGACTATGCTTATGTTTATTGCGTTTCTGTTGGGCGGAATGTCCATAGGGTGCGTGTTGACGGAGGGCAAGTTCGAGGAGCGGCGGGACAAGCCCGAAAAGCCCGAAAAGAAGCCGTACCCGCTTGGAGTTGCGTTTCGCGTGACGCGGAGCTCGAACTTACGGGGTGTAGGCTCGCGGAACGCAAGTTTGCGGAACACAAAAAAATAACGCTTGTTGAAGGGACAAGCGTTATGTAGGAAAAGAATCTATGGTGACTATATCACATTTGAAGTGATTTGTCAAGTAGAAATTTTGAAAAAGCCCGCTGGGGCGAAGGGATGGGAAAAGATGGTAAAAAGAAGGTTAAGGTCAAGCTCATGGGATACGCACGCGAGAGATTTGCTTGCGGAGCAAACGCGGGAGAGTGAACGGCTAAGAAAAATGATTAAGAAAGTCATAGCAAAAAACAACGAACTTACGAGCGAGGATGGGGAGGAAAAGCCGAAAGGCGATATAATCCTGAAGATTGTTGCGTACAGCCTTAAGGGAAAAGAACAAGGGTGTCTTGAAACTGCTTGCTGCGGAAGGACAGATAATATTTTATCCGCTTGTGTTCATGCAACGGTTTCCGTTTTAAACTTTGCCGCAAAAGACGCGGAAGGATTTCGTAATACTAAAAAGGCGTTTATAGACTCGTTAGAAGAATTAGCGATATATCGTGAAGAAAGCGGGTGTGACAATGCAGGAGAATGAAAACCTAAGAAACAAAATTAAGGAATTTGAATCGAACATCCAGGAGGACACGAGTAAAGACGCGGAGCCAGACCGGGAAAGCGATGTAGCTGTGCAATTTACTTTTAAAAAAGACGGGGTAGTATCTTTCACCCCCGGCGTAACTTTAGAGGTTGTTTTAGCTAATTGGGTTTATGCGGCGGGGAAGATTCTGAAAAAAATGTCAATAAACAACGTAGACTTCAATTTTCTTAAAGCCAGGGCTATCCTCGCGGTGGAAAAGTTTGCTACATATGAGGACGAAAGTGGGTGTGACATGGAATTTAACGAAAGGAGGGGATGAGGGAAATGCAGGACCCAAAAATAACGAAGGCGGAGCGGGACGGGGGAGGGTGGGACGACGAGATAGAGCCGCCGATAAAGGATGTTAAATTGAGGAAGCACCAAAGAAAGGCGTTCCGGCTGGCAATGGAAAACGGCGGAACGTACGGGTTTTTACATGAAATGGGTTGCGGGAAAACATTGACGGCAATAAGCGTGATGGGTACGCTGCATCAACAATGTGGGGTCAACAAGGTGCTTGTGGTGTGCCCGATGGCAGTATACAGCGCGTGGGTGAACGACATGGAGCGTTTAGATGTGCCGGGTGTTGACCCAAAGATAATAAAGGGGACAGCAGCTAATAAGGCGAAACAGCTAAAATATTGGCGGGGGAAGCTGCAGGTGGCTATTATCAATTACGAGAGCTTCTGGCGCAAGGACGTTGCAGAGGCAATTGCGAAGTGGAACCCGGACATGGTGATTCTGGACGAGGCGCACAAAATTAAGGCGTGGAACACGTCGCAAAGCAAAGGAGCGCACAAGCTAGGTGATATTACGCCGCACAAGCTGCTGCTCACGGGTACTCCGATAGCGAACTCGCCATTGGACGCGTGGAGCCAATATCGGTTTTTGGATAAGACCGTATACGGGACAAGCTGGTACGCGTTCAAGAACACGTACGCCGTTATTGAAAAGAAGCCATTACGCGGTGGAGGCTCGTATCCTAAGTTGCTGGGGTATCGCAACATGGAGAGCTTCAAAGAGAAATTACACTCTATCGCTCACAAGGTGAGTAAGGAAGAGTGTTTGGACTTGCCTGAAGCGATAGACATTTACCGCGATGTCGAGCTGGAGCGAGAGGCGCGGGACGTCTACGACGGCGTGGCGCGTGAAATGATAGCGGAAATTGAGGACGGGGTAATCACAGCAAGTAATGTTCTGGTTAAGTCGCTCAAGCTGTCGAGGATTACGGGAGGATATTGCGACGTAGAAAAAGAGGGAGCGACGGAGCTGAAGCAGGTGTCGAAGGCGAAAATAAACGCGCTTGTGGAGGTTCTGGACGAGCTGGGACCCGATAAAAAGATTTGCATATTCGCAAGGTTTACGGCGGAGATAAATGCCATACACGAATTGTTGCTCAAACGGTATGCGGCTGAACAAATAGTAACAATGACGGGAAGTACGCCCGCCGATGAGAGATTGGGGAATATAGATAAATTCCAGACGGACGGGGGTTGCAAGGTGTTTCTGGCAAATATACAGTGCGCGGGGCTGGGAATAACGCTGACGGCGAGCGATACAATGATATTTTATTCGTTCGGATATTCGATGACGGATTACGAGCAAGCAAAGGCGCGGATACACCGAATCGGTCAAAAGAACGCCTGTACTTATATACATCTCATAGTAACAAACAGCATTGACAATACCGTACGTGAGGCGGTCGAGCGCAAAAAGAATGTGGCGGAAGAAATATTAAAATATGTGAAAGGAGGTATTGAAAATGACAAGCAAACTGCTTGATTTGGGGCGAGAGCTTTACAGGCTCAAGCAACAGAAAGAAGAATTACAGGCGGAGGAAAAAGAGCTTAATGAAACAATACGAAGAATAGAATCTATGCTTATATCCGAGATGACAGAGAACGAATTATCCGAGTTTAAGGATAAAGAAATACTTAAACGATTTAGCTTGATGACGAAGACCGCGCCGAAGCAGAGCGCCTATGCGCAGGAAAACGACGTTGAATTTGCGGAAACTTTTAAGGAGCATGGCAAGGATATTTTCAAGTTTTCGTGCCATCAAGCGACATTTGCGGCGATGGTAAACAACGAGCTTTTAGAGACGGACGAGCTGGGCAATTACAAGCTGCCGGAATGGGCGGAGCCGTTCGTAGAGATTAGCGAGTATCAAAAAATTTATATTAAATAGGAGTGGTAAAAAATGGGAAAAGAACTAGCGGTAAAGGAAGAAAAGCAGGAAATGAAGACATTTGAGGCAAGCGCGGCGTTGGAAGATTTCGCGGAGGACATGGACGGACTGGAATTTCGCCCGGAGCGAATAAAGGTGCCGGGGGCAGGTGGGCTGTCGTTTGCGGTGACAGACGAATTGGGTAATGATGATGCGCAAAAGACTATTACGGGCGTAATAGTGTACAAGCACCCCATGAACTCGTATTATGTGAACGAGTACACAGGCGGAAATGAGCCGCCGGACTGTTGGAGCACTGACGGGAAGGTCTCCGAGAGTGGCAAGCTATGTGCAAAGTGCGAGTATAATCAGTTTGAAAGCAAAGGATTAGGTAAGGCTTGCGCGAACAAACAAGTATTGTACATACTTGGCGAGGGCGAGATATTGCCGAGAATATTGTACTTACCGCCTACGTCCTTGGGAAATTTAAGGCAGTATGTACAGCGTTTAATTTCCAGAGGCAACGCGCTGAAAAACATTGTGACGGAAATCAGCTTAGAAAAAGCACAGAGCAAGGACGGAATTGCGTATTCCCGAGTTAAGTTTACGGCTTCGCGCAAGCTAAACGGGAACGAGACAGAGACAATTGAAAGCGTACGACAATTTTGCGTTGGTTATTCAAAACGCGCGCCCGTTGAAGAGCTCTCGGATAGTGGCGGTTTTAGCGAGGCGTCCGCGGAAGACCTGGAATACGCACAAGAGGTTTTCGGGGAAACGAGTGATTGACTACGAAGACGTAAAGCGGAGGGTGAGCATACATGAGGCGGCACAGTGGTTAGGGCTGGAAGTGGATACGCGCGGTAAAGCCCTCTGTCCTTTCCACCCCGACGCGCACAAGGGGAATTTCGGCATATTTGAGCGCGACGGTGTGGGGCTGTATCAATGTTTTGCCTGTGGCGCGAAAGGCGACGTAATAAGCTTAGTCAGCCGATTTAACGGGGTAAATTCTTTAGAGGCGGTTAGGCAGCTAAATGATGTCTTCGGCTTAGGGCTTAACGTTGACCGACCGCCGCGCCGCGCGAAGTCGCGTGTGTTGGTAGAACGGCAAAAAGACGCGAAATCACGCAAAATCTACGAGCGATGGAACGATATGTCGTACGACGGATTATGTAAATTTAATAGACTTTTTCATCATTGGGCATTGACGGAGCAGCCGCTTTCGGACAAGTGGTGTGCGGCGAAGCGTAACATTGATTATTGCGAGTATTTGCTGGATGAACTGTTTAAGCATATGACATACAAAGAGCGCGCGGAAATTGAGCATATAGACCCTGAAATTTTTGGAAAGGCGGAGGAAGTGTTTGGACAAATTTGCGCAAGCGTTGGCAAGTAAAATAGACGTGTCGGAATATTCTTTTCTGGAGCTGACAAGTCAAAATATTAAGGACGCGTATCTTGCCATTGACAATGAGTTTCAACGCCGTGAGTTTGCCGAAAAGCTCCGCGAGCGAGCCGTACAGTTGCGGCGGAAAACGGACTGGGAGCGGTGGTTCAGGGAATTTTACGCAATTCCGGTGCCTCGCAAGACGCTTCAAAACATGAGCGATTTACCGCTCAAGGGCTTAGATTTCGGCGAGTACGGGATAAACGAGAAGGGCATATCAATTCACAACGAAAGGGCGGGGAGCTATGACTATTTTGCAAAGTCGACGCCGGTAATAATCACGAAACAGCTTGACAACATAGACGGCGAACCCGCCAAAGTGGAGCTTAGTTTTAAAAAACGGGGGGAATGGCTGGATACCGTTTGCGACCTACGTACGATAAGCGACACACGTAGCATACTTAATTTGAGTGATTCGGGGATAAGCGTAAACAGCCTTGACGCGCCGCTGCTTGTGAGGTATTTCAGTGCATTGCTTGCGGACAATATTGATGTGATACCGATATATAAGTCGACGGGGCGGATGGGGTGGCACGGCAACGAATTTATCCCGTACGGCACAAACTATGTGTTTGACGGTTCGCCGGACATGAAGCGCAGATATGAGGCTATTTGCGAAAAGGGGGATTTTGATGTATGGCTACAGGTAGCGGAAAAAGCGAGGAAACATCACGCGGCGGTACGGTTTGTTCTCGCAAGCAGTCTAGCAAGTGCGTTGCTGAAAAAAATGCAGAAGCAATTGTTTTTCGTCCATATGTGGAGCAAATCGGGAGTTGGCAAAAGCGTAGCCCTATCCGCGGCGCTTAGCGTGTGGGGCGACCCCGAAAGGTTATTTACAACCTTTAACGCTACAAACGTCGGGACGGAACGATTAGCCGATTTTAATAAAAATATACCCCTATGCCTTGACGAGCTGCAAACCGTCAAGGACAAGCATTATGACCCGTCAAAGTTTATATATCAAATGACAAGCGGCGTGAATAAAATCCGCGGGACAAAGGAAGGCGGGCTAATTAAACAGTCAACATGGCAGCTGATAATTATTACCAACGGTGAACAGCCCATCACGGAAGAAAACTCCAACAGCGGGGTAAAAAACAGGGTTTTAGAGATATATTGCGCGGGAAAAATGTTCGACGATTTCGACGGACTTCTAGATACTATTAATAACAATTACGGTCATGCCGGAAGAAAATTCGTTGAGTATGTGAAAGAACAAAAAGCACCGGAGCTTGAGCGGATATTTCAAAGGCTTGTGGAGTATGCAAGGGATTTAAGGTTTGAGGAAAAACAATTGAAATCGGTGGCAATAGTGTTGTTGGCGGACTATGTGTTTAATGTGCTGTTTTTGAGCATGAACGAGAGCGAAGCATATGAGGATACCATAGACTATATACGTTCAAACTTCAAGATTTTTGATAATAAAGACGAAACGTCTTTGCGAGAACGGGCGTATAGTAGCTTTGTTTCGTGGGTGCTTGCTAATAACAATCGTTTCAAAAACGATGGAACCGGAGAAGTGTTCGGGACGATTGACCTAGACGAAGGATTTATCTATATATTGCCTACCGCTATAAATAAATGGTGTGCGGAGTGCGGATACAACAAGCGGGCTATATTAACGGAGTTTGACGAAGCGAATCTTCTCGCGTACACGCAAAAGGACAAGCGCACCAGAAAACGTATTTGCGGTGCAGTCACATGTGTTTACAAGGTGAAAATACCTGACGAATTTGAAGAAGACGACTTTGAAGAGACGGACATATTCTAGCGTTGCGCATGTAGTCAGCGTTGTCAAGACGTGCCGGGGGGATGAATACACAAAAAGTGTGATAATCACAGGGGATATAGGTGTTTTTAGTCAAAAAAGCGGTGTAGTCAGCGTTCCCCCGACACTCTTATATATAGAAAAAAGATATATAAATATATTCCCTCTTATATATATTTTCCCCCCTTATAGGGAGGTGTGGAAAAAGGTGACTACGCGACTACAAATGCCGTAAACACCTGTAAACAAGCGGGAAATGGCGTAGTCAAAATGCCGAAAAACGCTGATTACAAACTGGTTACAATGACTACGCACAGTGAAAGGAGTGCGTAAGTATGGCGAAACTAGAACGCAATTTAGCGAGACAGATAGACGAGTATCTTAAAGATAACGGCATTTACAAGCTTAACACTAACGGGTGCGCCGTCGCGGGAACGCCTGACAGGCTGGTGTGCTACAAGGGTGTGTTCGTAGCGTTGGAGCTTAAAAGCGACACGGGCAAGCTTACTTTGATGCAGAAATACGTGTTAAAGCAAATAAGCGATTCAGGCGGCAGGGCATATGTAATACGCAGTGTGGACGAGCTTCGGAGTACGCTCGCGCGGCTAGACAACGCAATCGGTAAACGGAAGCGAGGTGAGAAATAGTATGCGAGTTGGAACTACAGAGAAATTACAGGCAAGCAAGAGGTTACAGGCAAGACGGGCAAACCCCTACAACATAGGCGATGACGTGATGTTGCCGGGGGATAGGCGCGGCAATAGGATTAACGCTTATAACAAATTCGTCAATTTAGTAATTTGCAAGCTATATGACGAGTGGAGTTTTGAACAAAAGGTCATGGCGAAAAGTAGCGAAGAAAAATTAAACTTTATCTTGTCCTACTTCCGCCAAAACCCGGATAGCAAGTTGCAAGACAAATTTTTGAAGGAGTTGAAAAAGTTATGATTAAGGAAAGGTACATGGTTACGGCAAGGTCGTTGGAGTGCGAAAACAAGGGCGAATTGTTGCAAGGGTATTACGTTCATTATGACTCGGGTCGTGTCATAGAAGTGTGCGGCAAGGATGGAATCGTGCTACGCAATGAAACTTATGGGGTTGACCCTGACACAATTGAACCTGTGGCGGTGAAGGTTGTTAAAAAGCAATGTAGCGAGGGCGACACCGACATGGCGCATACGTATTTTAACAACATTTTTTGTCCGAATTGCGGGGAACGGTTAATAGACGATGCTGATAAAAAATATTTGCTTGCGTTTGCTGAAGCGAATCCGTGTTGTAGACGGTGCGGTCAACGTCTGGATTGGAGTGAAGACAATGAAACAGCCGAATGAAAAAGAAATAAAGAAGGCTATCCATGACTTACAGTTTCTTATCGGTCCACAAGCTACAACACAGGGGAAATGGGCTTGCGATATAGCGATATGGGCATTAGGGAAACAGACGGCAAAAGGGGTGAGGACAGCCTATACGCGCAACCCTAGTCCTAAATTCATATGCCCGAGCTGCGGAAACGATGTATGTGTCAGTTGTTGCCTACATTGCAGACAAAAATTAGATTGGAGTGGGATAGGTGAATCAGTTAGGCGAAAAAGAAATTAATAAAACGATAAAAATTCCGTTTAACATTCCGTTTAACATAACACTTACAAAATACACAGGACTAGGGGAACTATGCTGTAATTCTTGTTTTAAATCCGGAGCCGTGAAACACGGCTATTACGCCCTACGATTCGGAGAAAGGAGTGGAGGAGTGTCTGTAAAGCTATGCGAAAACTGTCTATATCTGTTAAAAGATATGCTATGCAAGGAGCTGGGATATGACGATTAAAAAATTCTGCTATTGCAACAGACCATGCAAAACAATGACGTGTGAGCGAAATTACAAGCATTTGTCTGAAAGCGACCACAGGTTCTATGCGTTTGCGAGGTTTGGTGAATGTGAAGATTTTGAGGAGGATACAAAATGAGCGAGCAATGTTGGAACTGTAAAAACGGCGAACGCAGAGCCGGCGACTATGAGCGGTCGAGGATTTTCTGCAATGTGCATCAGCGGTGTCTGTTCGAGAGGGACCGGTGTGAGTATTACCAGCTAGACAAATTAAAGGAGGAAGGCGGCGGTTGTGATGACATATGAAACGGCAATAAAAGACCTGCATAGGCAGGAAAAAACAAAGGAGGAAGGATTATGGAATTTTTAAAAGAAAGAGATGGTGGAGGGCTAAGACCGACAAAGTTATTGTGCGGTATTGTTGTAGTTGCTGTGCTGTTTTTTGGAGCATTTTCAATCGTGCCGACAGGACACACGGGCGTTAGAGTAACGCTGGGCAAGGTCAGCGGAATTGCGAACGAGGGACTAAATTTCAAGATTCCGCTTATTCAGAAGGTTGTCAAGATGGACAACCGCATAATAAAGGCGGACATCGAAACGGAAGCGTTCTCGAAGGATTTGCAAACCGTCAAGACGGTATTAGCGGTCAATTATCATGTCGCGTTTGACAAATCCAATCAGCTGTATCAGTCAGTCGGCACGGGATATCAAGATGTCATACTCATTCCTGCTGTCAGCGAGAGCTTAAAATCAATTTGCTCCAGATACACGGCGGAGGAATTAGTCGCGAATCGTCAGCAAGTGAGCAAAGAGGTCGGCGAGTTGTTGAGCCTACAGGTTGAGCTTCACGGGTTAGTACTTAACGCATTCAACATAATGGACTTCGATTTTAGTGAAGAATACATCAAGGCTATCGAGCAAAAGCAGGTAGCGCAACAAAACGCGTTAAAGGCGGAGCAGGACCTTCAGAGGGTTAAAATCGAGGCGGAGCAGCAGGTTACGCAAGCGCAGGCGGACGCCGAAACTTATCGGTTGCAAAGTCAGCAGCTCAACGAAAACCTCATAAAAAAGGCATGGATTGACAAGTGGAACGGGCAACTTCCGCAGGTCCAGAGCGGAGAAGGCGGCAGTATGGTAATTGATTTGAGAGATTGAAAAAGATAAACGCAGCTTGGAAACTGAATAGAGGGCGGGTTTTTAAAACCAATGTTGATAATTTTGTAATTATATGTGGAAAATTCAAACAAGAAATTATAATACCTGTGTTTTTGTTAAAAAATCAAATATTTTTCTATTATTTTTAACATTTTTTTAAAAATTCTTTAAAAAATTGTTGACATGTATTTTGTTTAGGTGTATAATAATAATATAGCAAGTGCTTCACATGTGTTCATTTGCTATTAACAATAGTTAATTAGCCCTTGTGAGTACCACCCCCATTATAAGGGGAGTTGCAAAAACAAGGGCTTGATTATTCTTTAGGAGGTTTTTATGAAAACTGCGATTTTAATTGACGGCGGTTTTTACAGAATTGTTGCCAATCAATTATGGAAAAACAAAGTGCCTAACATAAGAGCGGACGAGCTTATTACTTACTGTCAGTTACATATAAAGCAATCAAAGAGTGAATTGTATCGTATATATTATTATGACTGTCCACCAATCAGTAAAAAGGTTTTTATGCCAATTGCTAATAAAACTATTGATTTGTCGAAAAAACCTTTATATACATGGGCTACGGATTTTTTCACAGAACTTAAAACCAAAAGGAAAGTTTCTTTAAGATTAGGCGTTTTGGCGGACAGCATGGCGCATTATAACATAAAGCCGGACGTTACTAAAAAAATATGCAACGGAACGATTAAAGTTAAAGATTTAACAGAAGATGACTTTGAATTAAAGGTTGAGCAAAAGGGTGTTGATATCAAGATTGGACTTGATATTGCAACTTTAGCTTACAAAAAACAGGTGGACCAAATAATTTTAATCTCGGGCGATAGCGATTTTGTTCCGGTGGCAAAATTTGCAAGGCGTGAAGGCATAGACTTCATTTTAGACGCAATGGGGCGCACCATCAGAGAAGATTTGCAGGAGCATATTGACGGGTTAAGAAATCAGATTAAGCATATGTACAAACGAAGACTTTTAAATACAAAGAAAAAGGCAAAATAAAATAATAATGCAGTGCAAAACAATTACCCGCCCTCTATTCAGTAAGAGGGCGGTTTTTATTTACGGAAAAAGAAGGGTGAACGAAAATGTGTGTCAAAAAGGGTGATATTTATTATGCGGACTTAAGTCCGACCAAAGGTTCGGAGCAGGGCGGCGTACGACCCGTCATTGTTGTTCAGAACGACGTCGGCAACGAGCATAGCCCGACGACGATAATTGTGCCGCTGACCTCGAAAACGGACAAGCCATCTCTGCCTACGCACATAAAGATTTACAACAATAATTGGGGCTTATCCAGAAATTCCACGGTGCTGGCGGAGCAGGTTAGGGTCGTAGATAAAACGCGACTATTGAGCAAAATCGGGAGAATAGACGCTTGCATGACGCAACGTATTGACGAGGTTTTGAAAGTGAATTTTGATTGAAAAGGAGCCTTAATGTGGCGGCGGAAGAACAGCTAACACAAAATTATAAACGAAATGAGACAAAGAACTTTTTGTCGCGTTTATTTAAGGCGAAAATGGATATCAAGAGAAAGCAAACGTCAATCGACAGACTAAGGAGCATGTTAGCCTTTGCGGCTGTGAAACCCCGGGACGTAAGAATCCGAAGCTCAAGGAGTAATGACCGTTTGGAGAGACTTGTATGTGATATTCTTGTACTGGAACAGGAGATAGAAGGTTTGGAATTTGAGGTTGAAGCGGTACGACATGAAATCACCGAAGGAATTGCAAGAATTAAAGACGATAGGTTTAAGAAAGTTTTAACGCTTAGGTATCTGGACTGTCGAAAATGGGAGGAAATCGAGGTACTTATGGGCTATACTTGGCGTTGGACTATGCGCCTACACGCCGACGCGTTGGAAGAGTATAAGAAAAAAGCCATGGCAAGCCACTAAAAATTTATGATATAGTTAAAATGGACGAGGTCAACGAAAAAAGTAGGTGGTGATATATGGCAGGGCGTAACGGTACGCCTAATTTATTGCCTGTGCGGACCAAAGAAGAAGCGAAGAAGCGCGGTTCTGCAGGAGGCAAGAAGTCAGGGGAAGCGCGCAGGGCTAAAAAGGCTGAAAAAATAAGGCTTAAGCAAATACTTGAGCTGTCTGTAGATAAAGACATCTTGCAAAGTCCTAACATTTTAGGCAATGACGCGAAGCAACTAGAGGGCGACGCGGACTATAAAACTATGCTTGATATCGCACTGGTCCGTAAGGCAGGGCAAGGTAACATTGAGGCTATTAAATACATCAACGACTTGGTGAATGACGATAAGGCGAAGACACCTATTTGGCGAGGACTTCCGGCAATCGTAATTGCCAGAGATTTTTCAGACGTTTACCGCGATATTAAAGCCGGAAATCACAGGGAATATGATTTTGAAGGCGGTAGAGGAACTACAAAGTCAAGCGTTTGCGGGTTTGTTATAATAGACGACATAGAGAGTAATCCCGATGGCTGCTGGCTGTGTATGCGTCAAGTCGGCAACACAATGAAGGACAGTATATACGCGCAAATTGTGTGGTGCATTACTGAATTAGGCTTGGCGCATGACTATCATACAATTCAAAGCCCCATGGAAATAACTAAGAAATCCACGGGGCAGGTTATTTACTTCAGAGGCGCGGACGACCCGGGAAAAATGAAATCGATAAAGACGCCTAATGGAAAATATATGCGCGGAATGTGGCTTGAAGAGAAAGACCAATTCAGAGGCTCGGCGGCTATCCGCAAAATACGTCAGTCGGCCATGCGCGGCGGTGATAGCTTTCTAGAGCTTGGAAGTTATAATACCCCCCGTTCCGCACATCATTTTATAAACAAAGAGAAGCTGACGCCTAAGTCCAAAAAACTAATTCACAAGTCTTGTTATCTAAATGTTCCTAAGGAGTGGCTCGGTGAGCCTTTTTTTGAGGAAGCCGAGCACCTAAAGGCGACGAACGAATTAGCGTATAGGCATGAGTATCTAGGGGAAGCCGTCGGCATTGGCGACAATGTTTTCGATAACATAATCACAAGACCTATAACGGACGCAGAGATTAAGCGGTTCGATACATGCTACTACGGGCAAGACTGGGGCTGGTATCCGGACCCGAATCATTTTGCGGGGTGTTATTATCACTCCGGAAGTCGTAAACTTTATATCTACGAGGAAATACGGGCTAATAAATGCAGCAATGAGGATTGGGCTAAACGCATAGCGCACCACAAAAACGACCGAATAACGGGAGATTCCGCGGAGCAGAAGTCTATAAACGACTTCCGTTCGTGGGATTTTGACATGCGTGGAGCTATCAAAGGTCCGGGGTCCATTGATTATAGCATGAAATGGTTGCAGAGCTTAACCGAAATAATTATAGACCCTGTACGTTGCCCTAAAACAGCGGAGGAATTTACGCTTTATGAGTACGAAAAGGACAAGGACGACAATGTTATCAGCGGCTATCCCGATAAGGACAATCATTCTCTTGATGCCGTAAGGTATAGTTTAGAGAGTATCTGGAAAAGGAGAGGGCAGTAATGAACATATTTCAACGGTTAGGAGGCTGGATTAGCAATATGATTCTTGGGAAAAAAACGATTGAGCAGGTTTTAGGCAAGCCTATTCAACTTTCGCAAATAGAGATTGCGGAGCAGGAGCTATGGCGGAAAATGCTGAAAGGTAAAGCTCCTTGGAATAATGAGGAAGTCCCTTCAATTCGGCTTGCTAAGTCGATATGCCGCGAAATCGCCCGTTATACAACCTTTGAGCTTGAGAGTGAAATAACCGGCGCGGGACGAGGTGAATACCTACAAGAACAATACGAAAAGGTGTTGGACGAAACTCTTGATAGCGTGGCAGCACTTGCAGGGGGCGGAAAAGTAATATTCAAGCCGTTTGTGCGTAACGAGCGAATTTTAGTGAAAACCGTAACGCCCGAATGCTACTTTCCACTGAAATATAACGAAATAGGCGAGCTGGTAAGCGTGGCTTTTACCGACAGACTTAAAAGGGACACATACTATCTAACGCTGCTAGAATCTCATTCGTGGGACGAAACGGCAAACACCTACACAATAACCTATAAAGCGTATAAAAGCTCGCGGGAAAGCCAAATAGGCGTCCCCGTGGGGCTGGATATAATCCCAGAATGGGCAAGCCTACAGCCGGAGCTGAATTTTACCAACATTACGAGACCGCTTTTTGTAGAGGCTAAAATGCTTGAAGGCAAGGCGGCGTTCAGCGAGGCGATTGAGCTTATAAAAGAGGCGGACGAGCAATACGGGAAAGTCCTGTGGGAATATTTGGGCGGCGAGCTGGCGATAGACGCAAACACGGACTTATTCAGGAAAACGAAATGGGGCAAATGGGACTTGCCGAAGGGGAAGGAACGATTATTTCGGCTTAATTCGGGTGATAACCCTAAGATTGGAATGGACGCGTGGGCACCGGAGCTTAGAGACGCGGCATTTTGGAGAGGGCTGAACAATCACCTTAGGAGAATAGAATTCGCGATAGGTTTTGCCTATGGCATTCTGTCTGACCCGAATGAAGTAGAGAAAACGGCGGAGGAAATAAAGGCGAGTAAGCATAGGTTTTTTGTTACGATACAAGAGGTTCAAAAAGCATTGAGGAAGGCGTATAAGGCACTCATTGAGGCAATGAATATGCTCGCTGATATTTACGGGTTAGCTCCCGCGGGCGTATATGAATTTATATTCAACCCCGGCGATGGAATCATGGAAGACTTTGACAAAGAGTATGCCCGACGCATGAGCCTTGCAAGTCAGGGCTATATCCATCCCAAAAAGCTGGTGGCGTATGCCATGGGATTGAGCGAGGAACAGGCGGAAGAATTAATCTTAGAAGCGCAACAGGCTTTACCGCATGAGGTTATAGAATGATAGGCGAGAGCCGCCTAGAGGCAATGCCCATAGAGATATTGCGCCTTATGACGCAAATTCAGGACTGGACGATTCAAGATATAGCGCGGCGCGTTCGCAAGACCGGGGTTATTACTTCCTCCGCCGAATATCAAATGACGCGGCTGGCTGAACTGGTAGAAGCTGACGAGCAGCTGAAAGCCCTTATACAAAAGCAGTTAAAGCTATCAGACGTGCAGGTGAAGAAACTATTTACAGAGGCGGCGAAGGCTGAATATATTTATGATAAGCGGCTATTCAAGGCGAAGGGACTTCCCTTTATTCCGTTTGAGGATAACGCTTTTATGCAAAGTCTTACGCAGAACATTATACAACAGACCAATGAAGAGCTGATAAACATTACACAGAGCTTGGGATTCGCGGAAAAAGTCAATGACACTTTGCAATTTAAGCCTATAGCGAAGGTGTATCAAAACACGCTTGACTTCGCAAATTTACAAGTTGCAACGGGAGTGACGGATATCAGCACGGCAATTAAGGGCGCGGTTGATAAATTGGCTAAAAGCGGGCTTAGGACGGTGGATTATGCCAGCGGATGGAGCAATAGAATAGACGTCGCGACGCGTCGGGCTATTATGGGCGGAATGCGTGACCTCGCAAATAGGAAGTCCGAACAAAACGCCGCAGAAATAGGCACGACGTGTTTTGAGATAAGCTGGCATTCGGGGCACCGTCCGTCTCATGGCTGGGGCGGTCGCCGATATGATACCACAGGGGAAGAGTATCCGCTTCCCGCCGTTCTGTTCGAGAAGTACGGCGGAGGCACTCCCGAAGATTATAACTGTTACCATGAAGTATATGCGGTATTTCCTGATACGCCCCCTTCGTACACGGACAAAGAATTGGACGAAATGGAGCGAGAGGAAAAAGTAAAAAAGGCATATGGCGATAAGTCTTATACGCGATATGAGGCGAAGCAGCAGCAACGGGATATGGAGTTTAAAATGCGCATTCAGCGTTCTAAAATTAAAGGCTATGAGGCGGATGGTCTAGAAGAGGACGCAACTTGGGCTAAGATTAAGTATCAGGACCAATTAAGGGAATACAGGGCGTTTAACAAGGCAATGGGGCTACCTAACGAGTATGAGCGGATATATCAAGACGGGCTGGGCAAGCTGGGAAATTCAGGGTTTACAAAGAAGACGAATGATGATATAATATTACCTAAAGTAAGTAAAGTCGCTGATGAGGTTTTGAAAGATACCGTTGATTTAAAAGAGTTGGACGGAATAATACCGATTGGCGCGCGATTAGAAGATGTTACAGTAATATCCGGCAAAAATGTAGCGACTAATATTAGAGACATTGCCAGATTAGAAAAAACTTATGGCGGTGGTCGCGCTAATTGGCAAAAAAAGGCAGGAGTAGTAAAATCAAATCATTTTAGTTATGAGGTACATTGGTATAGCAACTCCGGCGTAAGTGTAGAGCCAAAATTTAAAAGGGGGAAACAATTATGAAAGTCAAATATACGGGACCTAATATTGGGGTGTTTACTTTAACAAACGGGAAAATATATGAGGTTACCGAAATAGATTATTTATCAGGGCAGGCTCCGCTTATCAGGGTCAGGGATGATGACGAGAATGACTTTAATTACAATAACGATCCTGACTGGAAGCCCGGATATTTATATAGTCCCACCGCCCCGGGAACCTTAAACGGAAAACTGACCGGGAAGTGGGAAATCGTCGAGGACGACGAGCAAGGCACCCTCGACAAGCTTATAAATCCTCGTTGAGATAATTTCTTACAAGTTAATATCCTACGCTATCCACTATGGGTAGCTTTTTTCTTGCTTATATTCATAAAAATTAGGTTTTTTTGAAAAAAGCCATGGCAAGCCACTAAATTCTTATGATATAGTTAAACTAGCAAAATTGAGATTGAGGTGAAGGCACATGGTGCAAATTGAGTTTTCCGTCATGCTTACGATTGTAAGTGTGCTTTTGAGTATAGGAATTAGCTGGGGGATAATTACGTCTAAACTTAGTAGGTTTGAGGAAATAGCCGGGGTGGTTGCTAGCAATCAGACCAAAATTGCGAAGCGAGACGAAGAAATGCTTGAAGTGCACAGGCGTCTTGATAAGATAGACGAGATTAAAATTGATGTAAGGCTTGCCGAAATACAGAGGGACTTAAAATATATAACAGCTATCTTGGAGGATAAAAGATAAATCGCCCTCGGACGGCGTTAAAAGCAACGTAAGACACGCGGACGCGACCGCGATAACAAGCGTAGTTGAAAGGAGTATTGGATATGACACGAGAGTTTTTGAAAGGCTTGGACTTGGAGGACGAGGTAATCGACAAGATTATGGGGGAACACGGGAAAGCGGTTACTAAGAGCACGGAACAATTAAATGCTGTAAAAGGTCAGCTTAAAACCGCTGAGGATACCCTTAAAAAATTTGAGGGAATCGACCCCGAAAAAATTAAAGGCGAGATTGAGACCTACAAGACTAATGCCAGCAACGCAAAAACAGACGCAGAGGCTAAAATCGCAGAGCTTGAATTTAGCGCGGCGCTTAAGGACGCCTTAAATGACACAAAATTCACATCCAAACACGCGAAAGAGGGCGTAATGGCGCAGATTAAGGCTAAAGGACTAAAGCTCGAAAACGGAGCGATTATCGGCTTAGAAGATACCCTTAAATCTATCCGTGAGACACATGCTGATTCTTTCGTAGTTGAAGGGCAGAAGCCGCCGGCTATGTATGGCGGCACGGGGAACGCCCCAATCACTCCGGAAGGAGTAGACCCGTTTGAGGCAGTATTGGGAAAATATAACAGAAAGAAGGAATGAAAATGGCAACAGAAAATAACAACTTGCCGGTGAGAATTTTTACGCCGCAATATCTTAGAATTTTGAGCACAGTATTTGCAGCAACTAAAGCTTTTGGTGGGGCTTTTGCGCCAATACAGCTGTTAGACGGAATCACACATAACGAGAAAGCCTTTTCCGTTAAAACTTGCGGAACGCCTGTAGTGATTGGAACCTATGACAAAGGCGCAAACACAGCGTTTGGCACAGGGACGGGTAATAGTTCTCGTTTTGGCGACCGTACTGAAATTATTTATACTGATACGGATGTTCCATATGATTACGATTTAGTAATCCACGAGGGTATTGACCAGGTAACGGTTAATAACTCTCTTGAAAATGCTGTAGCTGACCGCTTGCTTTTGCAATCGGAGGCGCAGGTTAGATTTATGAATGTTAAAAATGGAGCATTCTTGTCAGATTCTGCAGCCCTTGAAAAGACG
>JAISFC010000069.1 GCA_031263785.1 Clostridiales bacterium
TGCGGTGCGAATTGTCGGACTTTATGTTGAAGAAAGCAATTCGATGCAGGCGAGAATAATCGCGTCTGACGGACGCGCGTCCGATTGGATCTGGCTGGAACCGTTTGTGGACGTGGTAGCGTTCGACATAACTGATGCGCAGGTCGTGGAGCTCGAGATTAGATTCGCCCCGACATCATCTGCTTTTTCCGGAGATATTTTTACTAAGTATTGCGATTTTGAATTATGACACAAAGCTCTATTGTAGGTTACATTAAATCTGAAAGGAATGTATTAAATTATGAAAAAAATAGTTATTAAAATCGGAACATCCACGCTGACTCACGCGGAAAGCGGCGAGCTGAATTTGCGCTGGATTCAAATTCTCAGCCGCACGGTTGCGGATTTGCAAAACACCGGAAATCAGGTGGTAATTGTAACGAGCGGCGCGGTATGCGTGGGGCTCACTAACTTGAATGTGTACGATTTTGCGGGATTCAAATCGCGCACACGGGGGCAGAACCTTCGGCAACCCGCGCAGAATGCGAAAATAGATTTTTCTACGACGCAGAAACAAGCGGCGGCGGCGATAGGTCAGGTGGAGCTGATGAACATTTATCGGGACACCTTTGCGGGGTATAATAAGCTTATAGCGCAAATTTTATTGACCCGTACGGCGTTGGAAGCCGAATTGAGCGCGCGTCATGCGAAAAACACGATGAACCTGCTGCTGGAAAACGGAATTATTCCTATAATTAATGCAAATGATAGTGTTGACAGCAATGAGATTGAATTCGGAGATAACGATACGCTTTCGGCGCAGGTGGCGAGCTTGATTGATGCGGATTTATTGGTGATTTTGACGGACACCGAAGGGCTTTACAACGCCGACCCCCATAAAAACCCGCATGTTATGCTTATTCCGCACGTAAGCAAAATAACGTCGGAGATAAAGCAGCTTGCGTCGGCGATGCCGGGGGACGCGGGAAAGGGCGGGATGGCGACGAAGATTTTAGCCGCTGAAATTGCTATAAGTAACGGGTTTGATATGATCATTGCAAGCGGGAAGACGCCGGAGATTTTATATCAAATAATGGAAGGTGAACAAGTTGGTACGTATTTTGGGAAAAAACGCTTGTGAAGCAGCTGATTTTTTGGCGAATACAAGCACGGAAAATAAAATAAAAGCGCTCAACTTAATTGCGGAAAACCTTATTAATAGGAAGAATGATATTCTCGCCGCCAATCGTGAGGATGTAGAAAACGCTCAGCAATCGGCTCCTCATATGCTGAAGAGGCTGACATTGGACGAGCGTATAATTCGCGCGGCTGTGGACGGCATAAAGCAGATAACCGCGCTGAAAGACCCCGTTGGCGAGGTTATATCGGAAAAGACGCTTGAAAATGGGCTAAAACTAAAGAAAATCCGCGTACCGATGGGTGTGGTGGGCATAATTTACGAATCGCGCCCTAACGTCACAATAGATTCCGCGGTTTTGTGCCTATTTGCGGGAAACAGCGTTATTCTGCGGGGCGGCAAGGAAGCCATACGGACGAATAAGGTGCTGACGGAAGTGATGCGGGAGGCGTTGAAAGCCGCGTCATTCCCTGAAAATTGCGTACAGTTGCTGGAAACGACGGATCATGAGTCTGCCGAGGAATTGATGAACGCCCGCGATTATCTTGATTTATTGATTCCCCGCGGAGGGAAGGGGCTGATTTCCACTGTTGTTGAGAAATCCACGGTGCCGGTTATAGAGACCGGTGAGGGGAATTGTCACGTTTATGTGCATAAAAACGCGGATTTGGATAAGGCGGTCAAGATTGTGCTCAACAGCAAGACCTCCAACCCCGCGGTTTGCAATTCGGCGGAAAAATTGCTGGTGGACGAAGATATTGCGGAAAAGTTTTTGCCCGTAATGCTCCCCGTGCTTGAAAATGCGGGCGTGGAAATTCGCGGTTGCGACAAGACGCGCGCGATTTATCCAAAGGCGGTTCAGGCGACCGAAGATGATTGGAAAACGGAGTATTTAGACTTAATTATGGGAGTTAAGGTAGTTACTTGCATAAATGAAGCTGTTTCCTTAATTAATTTATACGGCAGCTCGCACTCGGATGCCATAGTCACGCAGGACGCGGAAAGCGCGGCATATTTTCAGGCGCATGTGGATTCCGCGGCAGTGTATGTGAATGCCTCAACGCGGTTCACGGACGGCAACGAATTCGGCATGGGCGCGGAAATAGGCATAAGCACACAGAAGCTCCACGCGCGCGGACCGATGGGGATAAACGAACTTACTTCTTATAAATATGTCATTACAGGGGACGGTCAGATTCGGGAGTGAGTGTGATTTTGTGCCGCGCGGCAGGAAATTTTTGATTTCAGAAAAAATTTATTGTCACGGCGAATTGCGATGAAATGGGGCGTTTCTCGCCGATTTATAAAAAAAAATAAAAAAATAAAAAATTTTTCTTTACAAATTGAAATATATCTGATAATATAATTGAAGGGGGAGCATGTGGGAGGTATGCCCTTTTGAAAAAGCGTTGGTGGATTTTTGCGGCAGCTGCGTTGATTTTGGCGCGCTTTCTTTTAGCACCCAACATAATTGGATATGAGGTTGACATGAATTTCTTCCGCGACTGGTCGGCTAAGCTGGCGGAGGGCGGGCTGAAAAATATTTATTCCAGCGGCATTTATGTGGACTATCCGCCCGTTTACCTTTTCGTGCTTTATTTACTGGGAAATATTTCCAGAGCGTTTGGGCTGAAAGCGTTTGAAACGGGATATGTCATATTAATGAAATCCCCCGCATTATTAGCGGATATAGGGCTTGCATTGCTCGCGTTTTACACAACACGTAAATTTTCCACGCAGAAAAGCCCGTACGCCTTGTTTGTAATATTGCTCTGCCCCGCAATCGCGATAAATTCAGTATTTTGGGGGCAGGTAGACTCGATTTTCGTTCTTTTCCTAATGATATCCCTGATTTTCGTTATACAAAATAAATTGCCGCTCGCAAGCGTGTTTTTCACCATATCCGTACTTACCAAGCCGCAGGCGTTAATTTTTGCACCGCTGTTGCTGTTCCCGTTTCTCGCGGAAACAACCACGGCAAAAGGGTGGAAAACAATCGGGATTTCAGCAGCCAGTGCGTTCATGGTCATGTTTCTGCTGTGCCTCCCGTTTGCAAATACGCTGAACCCGTTTTGGATAGTGGAGAAGATTAAAAGCACGATGGGGGCATATAAATACCTTTCGCTCAACGCGTTTAATATGTATTTTATAGCGGGGAAGAATTTCATTGCCGAAGCGACTGCACTGCCCGCGCTGGACCTGTCGGCGAGTGAAGCGGAGAAATTCTGGGGAGCAATCAAGATTTTGGTTCCCGTGCTTGTGACCGCCGCCACAGGGCTGATTTGGTGGAAGTCCGGCTTTAGGCAAGCAAGTGTGTTTAACCGTGCGAAAATCATATTTTTTTCAGGCTTCCTCATTATGTTTACCGTTTTCATGCTCACGCCGGAAATGCACGAGAGATATTCCTTCCCCGCGCTAATCTGCTTATATTTCGCCTTTGCCGCCAGCGGGAATCGCTTGCTTATTCCGCTGATGTGCGCGATTTCCCTCACGCTGTTCGCAAATTGCTATTGGCTCCTTGCTTACCTTAAAGTAGGCGGCGGCAACTGGCTCGCGCTTGGCAACTGGATAAACTCACATGGTCAACTATTTGCGTGTATAAATTTATTCGCGTTGGCTTATGGATATATTATCACCCCGATTATAATAAAGTTAAGGGGGATAACAACTACAAAGGAGAGTTCGATATGAAGGATTTATTGAAGAAACCGCAAACCCCCCTCGTGATTTTGGCGTTGATTGTCGTTGCCTATGCGATTGTTACGTTTACCAATCTGGGCGACCTGCACGCGCCGCAGACTTTTGTGAGCACGACCGCGTCACAGCGCATTGTGCTGGACTTGGGCGATAATTACGACATTTCACGCATCAATCTTTATGTTGGGATTGGAGACGCGCGGTACACGTTCGAGGATTCCTACGACGGGGCGACTTGGCACAGTATTTCCACTACTTACGATGAAAAGGGAAACTCCACGAACGAGGCGACCATTAAGGCGGATTACGCAAACTTTTTCGCATGGCATGTGGCGCGCGTGGACACGAGCGGGCGATATCTGCGTGTAACCGCGTGGGAGGCTGACGCGATGCTGGGGGAGGTTGCCGTGTACGGTCCGGACGGGCAAATCCCGATTGTTTCGTCTACTCAGCCGGAAGTGGCGGACGAACAGCAATACGCGCAACGTTCCAAAACTGACAAAAACAGCACGTATTTTGACGAGATTTATCACGCGCGCACGGCGTACGAAATTCTCCACGAAATTCCCATCTATGAAACGACGCACCCGCCGCTGGGTAAGCTGCTGATTAGCATAGGAATCTGGATTTTCGGCATGGTGCCTTTCGGCTGGCGGTTCATGGGTGCATTGGCGGGAGTTATTATGCTGCCGGTGCTGTACCTGATTGCGAAAAAGCTCTTCAACGACGCGTATATCGCGCTGTTGGCGACCGGGTTGCTCGCCCTTGATTTCATGCACTTTTCACTCACGCGCATCAGCACGATTGACTCTTATCCCGTGTTGTTTATTCTGCTCACGTTCCTGTTCTTAATCGACTATATTAAGAGGACGCTGTCACCTGAATTTGATTTTTGGAGCAGGGTGAAACCGCTGCTATGGAGCGGAATTTTCTTCGGGCTGGGTTGCGCGTCCAAATGGATAACGTTGTATGCGGCGTTCGGGATTTTGGCGCTGATTATACTCACTTGGGTGCGTTCCGGCGGCAAGCGCGCTTCGGTGACGTCTAAAGAAATAATGAAGCATTTTTACGTTTGTTGCGTTACTTTTATCGTCATCCCCGCTATCGTTTACTTCATGGCGTATATTCCGCAAATGCGTTATTCGCTTAACAATGAGTCGCCGATTAAATATGTGGTGCAATCGCAGAAATACATGTATAAATATCACAGCGCGCTCGTTGCGGAGCATGCGTTTAGTTCGCCGGCCAGCACGTGGCCGCTGATTAAACGACCATTGTGGGCATACATGGATGAAGAGGCTTCGGCATACGGGAACGTCGGAAGCATTGTGATAATGGGCAATCCCGCGATTTGGTGGCTGGGTAGCCTCGCGATGCTTGCGCTATTGATATGGGCGTTATATAAACGGAGTTTCGTTTCCGCATTTATCGGAATAGGGTTCCTGACACAATATGTTGTATGGCTTTCGGTTTCAAGAATATTATTCATATATCACTTTTTCGCCAGTGTGCCGTTTATTATACTCGCGCTGTGCTTCTGGTTAAAACGTGCGCCGCGATGGGCGTCATGGTCTATGCTTGGGGTGTCTGCGCTGCTGTTTGTGGCATTTTATCCCGTGCTCAGCGGGCATGTGGTGTCGCTTGACTATGCTGAAAAGTTAGTGTGGTTCAAGAGCTGGATACTGTTTGCAAGATAGGATCGGCAGTGGCGGCAACTAAAAATAGGAGTAAAATTACTCGCATGAAAGTTGAAAATAGGAGTAAAATTACTTTAACAAAAAGAGGTGTGGTATGTCACTAATTTCAGTAATTGTGCCTGTTTACAATGAAGAGGAGCTTATTGAGCAATCATATAAACGAATTACTGATGCCCTTTTGCCGGTGGTTCAGGCAGGCGACGATTACGAGCTACTTTTTGTGAATGACGGGTCACACGACAGAAGTCAGGAAATTATAGCTAATTTTGCCAAAACGGATTCACATGTTAAATTAATTAGCTTTTCACGGAATTTCGGGCATCAGGTGGCGGTTTCGGCGGGCATGGACCATGCCGGCGGTGACGCGGTTGTTATAATCGACGCGGATATGCAGGACCCGCCTGAAGTCATCGCGGAAATGGTGGTAAAATGGCGCGAAGGGTATGACGTAGTGTATGGGAAAAGACGAAAACGCGCAGGTGAATCGGCTTTTAAGAAATTTACCGCAGCTACGTATTACAAAATATTAAAGAGCTTTACGACAGTGGATATACCGACAGATACGGGAGATTTTCGCTTAATCAGCCGCCGAGTTTGCCTTGCCATGCGCTCACTGCCGGAGCATAACAGATATGTACGCGGTTTGGCAAGCTGGGTGGGGTTCAGGCAGGTTGCTGTGGAATTTGACCGCGAGGCGCGCATGGCGGGCGAAACAAAATATCCGCTTAAAAAGATGATTAAGCTGGCTATGGACGGCATATTTTCATTTTCGTATGTACCGGTGCGTATGCTTTTGAATGCGGGGCTATGGCTGGGAGTATTGGGGTTTTTAGGCGGTATATGCGCTTTAATATGGCTGCCCTATAATTTCCCCGTGATTACCTTTGCGATTTGTATGTTCTTTACCGGCATTATATTGATGGGCATGGGAATTTTAGGCGAGTATATCACGAGAATTACAGATGAAGTGCGCGCGCGTCCGTTGTATGTAGTCAAAGAAAAAATAGGATTTAACGAATGAGAAAGGGGAAAATATATGAATTTAACTATATTAGCGAAGCAAAGATTCAAAGTGACGGATGAGGTAAAAAAGTGGGCGGAAAATAAGTTTTCAAAATTGGATAAGTTCTTTAAAGAGGACGCGGTGGCGCGAATTTGCTTGTTGAAGGAGAAAAACGATAAAATTCGCGGCGAGGTTACTATAAACAGCGCGGGCATGCTTTATCGCGCGGAAACCACGCATGAGGATCCGTTGGTTGCTATTGACAACCTCGAGAGGACTATAACGCGACAGCTTGCGCGGCATAAGACGCGGCTGGAAAAAAGCCTCAGGGACAGCACTTTAGCGGTGGCGACCATTGACGATACGGTTGAACCGATTCGTGAGGAACGCGAGTTTAAAATTGTGAGGAATAAGCATTTTGATGTTAAGCCGATGAGCCCCGAGGAAGCAATATTGCAGATGAATTTGCTGGAACATAATTTTTTCCTATTCAAAGAGGCGAAGTCGATGCGTTATGCGCTTGTATATAAGCGCAACGCGGGCGATTATGGGTTGATTGAAATTTAGCGTCGTCGGACTATGTATAATGGGTGACGAATACGCCGTCTATTATCGCGTCGGCATTTGAAACCCTTTTAAGGCTACGTTCAAATAATCGTTAAAGGGCTTCATGACGCGGAACACCCGCGCCGCTTCCGTAACAAAAGCTTCACTCAAAATGGATTTGTCTGATATCGGAAACTGCAAGTACCAACTCTTGAATTTAAGATATTCAACCAGAGGGTGCGTTTCATCGTATCCTCGCGGTGCCTTTTTTAATGCCTCGCCTTTCACGGAAAACAGTGCCGAAAAATCCTCATTATTAATAATTGCTTCAAACTCGCCTCCGTGACCGACAATATAATCCCTAATCCGCGCTGTCGCGTCTTTGAATGTCGGGGCATACAAACCGCCGCCCAAAAACGAGCGGTCGCCGGGAGCAATAGAGATGTAATAGCCAACAGGAATCGGCATTTTACCCGCCGGAGCGATGCACGCCCTAAAAGATGGATTGTAAGGCGATTTATCGTTGCTGAACCGCGTATCGCGAGCCACTCTAAACGTCAATTCTTTCGGGTCATGATACACGATGGCGCTATCGAATTGTCCGATGGCGACCGTCAACTTTTCGACAAGTCGCTCAAATTCAGCGTTAGCCCCGCGAAACGCTTCTTTGTTCGCGTGATACCATTCGCGGTTGTTGTTGATTTCCAAAGCGAAAAGATACTCCAGCATATTATTCATTGTCGGCGCTCCTTAATTTCTTCTACGTTACAAAATACGCACTGTATAGCAAAACGGTAAAATAATATGAGTTTATCCCTATAGAATGCAACGTGGTGAGGGGATGACTGCCCGAAGTAAGCGCATTTTGCACGATAGGTATATTGTTCGCGATTAAGATTAATAAAAACAGCGTAGCGATGTATATAAAGGCGGAGCTACGGGGTATTGACGGCTTATTCTTTAGGAAATACGTAAGGAGGAGGACCAATGCGGCAAAGATAATCATGTTTAGTTGGTTTCCCGCTAAAAAATACGACCACAGGAATTGCGAAAATGCCGAAAAATTCAAGTTGAACGAAGTCGGTAGAAAAAGATTGGTGGAAAATTCGATTAGTTTTATGGCGATAAACGTGATAAGCGCTATCAGTGCGGGGTGGAGCTTGATTGTAGTCGGGTATGTTTCTTTTGGAACGGAGTTTTCAAGTTTTTTCGTGAGATAGTATAGAAAAGCGCAAAAAAACGGCAGTGTGACGGCGAATCCGAATCCGTTATATCCGAAATAACCTAAATATCCCGAAATGCCGAAGTATATCACCGCGACTATCATAGCCGGCAAAATTCCCCTTAATATAGAGGTTTGGCTATATGTTTTTTTGAAGCGGCGGGCAAATAAGTACAGCACGGCAAAAAGCGCCGGGGAGATAATTCCGCTTGAGAATAAATTTACAAAAACGAAGCTCACCGCCGTTAAATACACGACACTCTCGTCGTTGAATTCAAATTCATTAGGAAATATAAGCTTTTCCGCCAACATTCCCGCCGTCGTGGCGAGCAGCAGAGAGGTAGAGTGCATTAGCGGGAAAACGAAGAGGCAATACCTCAAGACTTGATTAAAGCTTATGGCAGTATAGCTGGAAAAATATGAACGCGTTTGAAAAATAAGCAGCGTCAGGACAAAAATCATGCTGATTATAACGTACGTCTGCTTGAATTGCTTGATGGAGCCGTTGAAAAACTGCCTAATTCTCTTGCAAGCGATAAAAGTTGCAAATACGCTCAAAATCAGCGATAACAGCGGTGAAAGATAAATCGCAAAAATAGCGTACAGGACGAACAACGGGACAACAATTAAATAAGAATTCCGAATTTTACGCAATATGACCGCTCCTTTTGTGTTTTCCACAATAAAAATATAATACGGGAAATTTCTTATTTATTTTAGCCGAAACTCTATCGCTTGCTAAATTGCGGCGCCCGACGTGCCGCCTTCAAGCCATATTTTTTGCGTTCCTTCATGCGTGGGTCGCGAGTCAGGAAACCCGCGCGTTTTAGGGGTATCCGATACTCCGGGTCTATCTTTAGCAGCGCGCGCGCGATGCCGTGGCGAATTGCGCCTGCCTGCCCCGACAAGCCGCCGCCCGTGACGCTACAATTAATGTCCACTGTGCCGGTGAGCGAAATCGCGGGAAGCACAAGGGGCTGACGCACGATAACCTTCAGAGTGTCTAAGCCAAAATACTCATCAATCGGACGATTGTTAATATTAATCGCACCTTTTCCGGAATCATTAATCCAGACGCGCGCAACAGAGCTCTTCCTGCGCCCGGTTCCATAATATTTATTCATTTCCGACCTCCTCATTGGCAGTTGCCTTAGTCGATTTATTCTCCGCCGAATTTTTCGTTTTTTTCGCGGGAGCATCTTTAACGTTTTCTTTTGCGGGTTTTACCGCTTTTTTTGTAGTATCCGCAGCCTTTTCAGTTGATTTTGATTTCACCGAAGGCTTTGCAACCGACGTTTTATCAACTTTTTCGGCGGATTTTGCAACGGTTTTCGTGGTCTTTTCAGACGCCGTATCCGCTTTTTTTGCCGAAGCGCTCGTTGACTTTACCTTTTCCGGTTTACCGCTATTTTTAGCCGCGCCATCCGAAACATTTTTATTTATGGTTTTTGTTGCTTTATTATTCCCCAAAGCGCTGATATTAGTCTTTTTAGCCGCGGTTCGTTTGGCTGGCTTAACTTTCAAATTCGTGCTATCAGCCGTATTTATCGGATTCTCACTTGCCGCAATTTGCGCCTCATGTTTGTGCTCCGCGCCTGAATATACACGCAATTTCCGGAAGCATTCACGCCCCAGCGTCGTGTGAGGGAGCATCCCTTTAATAGCCAATTCCATCGCAAACTCAGGGCGTTTATCCATCAATTCGGAATACTTAACCCGCTTCAGACCGCCAATCCAGCCCGTATGGCGAATATATTCCTTCTGCTCCAACTTGCGCCCCGTCAGCACGACCTTCGCCGCGTTTATAATAATGACGTAGTCCCCGCAATTTGCGTGCGGAGTGTATCTCGGAGTGTGTTTACCACGCAAAATAGAGGCTGCCTCCGCCGCCACACGCCCCAGAACCTTTCCATCCGCGTCAATAACATGCCATTTAGGCGTATGCGTCTGCGAATTTGCCATAAAAGTTTTTGTACCCACGTTTTTCCCTCTTTCCTTCACTTCTGAATTCCCCGATGCAACACCGGAACACTAACAAAATACCGCAAGCTTAATTATATCATTACATTTATGTTTTGTCAACCCCTAATTTTGCTTTTTGCGCCCCGGCTCCGATATTCCTAATATGCCTCCCCAAATGTGTGTACGCGGGATTTCATTCACCGAAAAAAATGCCATCATTTGATTGATGGCATATGAAATGATTTACAGGCGAAAACCATCGGTCGGATTAGGTTTAACCGCAGGCTCTCTTTTCGGGATTTCACGATTCTTTATCGCATTGTGCGCTTCTTCACTCATAAGTTGCACCTTGTTGTCGCGCGTTTCAGCGAACCGTTCTATCCTCGCGTTGTCTTCGCGCATGTACGCAGGGTGAAAATCATCCGCAACAAACGCAACCCTATTATAGCGCCATACAGTCCCTTCCTCATCGGTAAGCAACATCGGCAACATAGGGTTTTGCTTGCGTGGGCTTTTTGAAATATAGTCCATAACACCGCTCCTCACTATTTAATATGCTTACATTATATAACTTTTTTTAGAAAATGTCAAGTAAAAAAATCCCCGGCACAGCGAATATCGAATAATTTATCCTAATTATAAAAAAAGACTTGACAAAAGTGAACCCCTTTTGGTATACTATCATTGGGGGTGAAAGAGATGAAAAACGATATTGGGGTGTTCCTCGCAAAATTGCAGAAAGAAACGGGGGAAACAGCGGATGAGATGGCTAAAAAGCTTAGAATCTCAAGGGGATTTTACTTCGCTGTGTGCAATGGGCGGAAAAAATGCCCGGACAAATGGTTTGAACTTATCCCCCACGTCTATAAATTGGACGATGAAAAGCGGCAAGAATGGATAGGAGCGATAATCGGCTCGAATCACCGTCTTGATTGGATTTACGATAAACTAAATGATGCGGATAAAGACTTAGTTTTTACTCTTGCAAATTATATTGATAATATGGAACCTAAACAAAAGGAGGCGATAAGAGAAATAATTAACAATAGGTAAAACTGCCGACGAGTTATTAAACGGTCGTGAGCCTTTTTGCTTTTAGCAAACGGACTCCATGTTGGGTGACGCAACGGGTTATTCAAACCTACACGGTCAAGGGCGTAAAGAGTCCTACCACTTTCGCTAAGTGTAAAAATAGCGTGTGGTCTAATCACCCACTCTCTTGCAACGTTTAAGGCGTTGCTCGTAAAAATCATTTTACAAGGAGAGTGAGCAAAATGAGTGAAAAAGTAGAAAAAACAGAAACAGATGAGCCAAAACTAAGTACATTGCAATCTGTCTTGAATTACAATTTAATAGAAAATGCCGAACGTATTGGCAAATATGAATTACCGAGATTAAAAAAATCAAATGCAGTTGCGTACAAAGCAATACGATTTGGTGAAATTGGCAGTGATGAGGATGACAAAAGCGACAAATGGGTGCATTTCTATGCCCACGACAAAACTTTTGAAGCAATTTGGAATAATCCTCAGAATTATTTAGAGAAGTTGAAAGAATATGAGGGAGTAATAACGCCTGACTTCAGCATGTATTCGCCGTTCACATTTAGTATGCAACTTTGGAACACGCACAGGAATCGAGTGATAGCATATTGGTTGCAAGAAAACGGCGTGAAAATCATACCAAATGTGTCGTGGGGATTAAAAAACTCTTATGAATTTTGCTTTGTTGGAATTGAAAAAGGCGGAACTGTTGCGATTAACACGATAGGTTGTATAACAAATCGAGTTGACCGCATTGACTTCAAAAATGGATTAGCAGAAATGATAAGGCAATTGACCCCTGAAACAATCATAGTTTACGGCACAATGCCGCTCGACATTTTTGAAAAGCATATAGGCAAAGGGATAAAATTCATCCGCATTCCGCACACTTTCAAAACCGATAGAGTAGCGGAAATTGTAGCTGAAACATCAAATCATAGGTTCCAAGTCGGCAACGAGATTATCGAAAAACTAAGCACCGAAACCTTTGACGATTTGATTATGGCAACAGGCGATATCTCTCTCAAAAGCGAGGTGACTCGCTGATGGGTACAGGACATGCTACAGGAGCAGGTGGTCATAATCAGGTGGGAGGCGATAAGCCAGACAACAACTGGGGAGGAAAAGGTCCAAAGCCGAAATATCCAGGGAATGACCCAATGAAACCACCTGATGGTTTTACGGAATGGCATGGGAAAGAACCGGAGGGAGGAGTATTTGGCGCTTGGTGTAATCCAGATACTGGTGAAAGTTGGCATTCCGATTTAAATCACGCACCTCCAAAAGGACCGCACTGGGATTATAATGATGGCAAGGGAAATACATGGAGTGTTTTCCCTGATGGTAGAGTAGAACTCGAAAAATAAAAAATAAGGAGTGATAAAGAATGGATTCAAATAAGGACTTGAGATTATTTAATCAAGAAAAGTATTTAAAAAATGCAACACTAAAAGAAACTAAATTCAAAGAAAGAACTACAAATGACCACAAACATTGCGAATTTTGTTGGGCTAAATTTGCAGAAACTACTAATGATTTGCATAGTGGTTTTGCTACGCTGGATGAAAAGTATTGGATTTGTCCACAATGCTTTAACGATTTTAAAGCAATGTTCGATTGGAATTTAGTACGGTAATACAATTTGGGGGCACTGGGAAGAAATATGAGCAAAAAATTAACAAGAGGTAATTAAAATGGGAAGTTTAGAAAAACTTATTGAAATATGCAATCAATATAAAAAGGGTCAGTTCGAGATTGAGGAATTTCA
>JAISFC010000014.1 GCA_031263785.1 Clostridiales bacterium
GCATTTAATGGTACATCTGTCGCTTTTGTAATAAATTGCCATTACGGAAGTGCGGCGGAAACATATGCAAAAAGCAATAGTTTGAAATATAATAATCTATATGACGCGGAGATTTCGGGTGTTACCGATAAAACGTATACAGGTTTTGCCGTGACACAGCCATCTTTGGTGCTAACCGCGAAAACACTTGCGAATCCGACGGGAGTTGAGATAATCAAAGACACGGATTATACGGTGTCATACAGCAACAATAACGGAGCGGGGACGGCAACTGTGACAGTTACAGGTAAAGGCAATTATGCGGGGACGTTAGAACAAAATTTCACAATCAGTGCATTGATACGGGATATTGAGATAGTGGGCGAGAACGTGGATAACATTGATTATGTCGCGTGGAACGGAAATATTTTGGAAATTTTGCAAGGCGGCGAATACACGCTGACGCTTCGCGAAGGATTGGCTTATACAACCAGAGACAGCGTTAAAGTCGCGCCGGGAGTTGCGGCGGATATTACGCTCGATGGCGTGAAAATAGACGTTTCGGCGATAAGCAATGCGTGTGCGTTTGATATGACCGGGGCGGAAGTGGATTTAAATTTAGTGGGCGAAAATTCTCTCAAAAGCGGCGAAAACAAAACAGGATTAAGCGTCCCTGATGGCGCAATTATTACCATAGACGGCATGGGAAGTCTTGAAACTTATGGGGGATTTAGAGCTGCGGGTATAGGTGGTAACAGCAATTCTCACGGCGGAAAAATCACCATAAACGGAGGGACAGTAACTGCAGTTGGTGATTATTTCGGTGCGGGAATCGGCGGCGGTGTATATAGTGACGTCGGAGAAATCACAATAAATGGTGGCACTGTGACGGCAACAGGTGGCGGGAGTGGAGCAGGGATCGGCGGTGGTCAAGGTAGCGAAGGGGGAACAATCAACATAACAGGAGGGACAATAATTGCAAGATGTGGAAATGAAGGGGCAGGAATTGGTGGCGGTCATGATGGCGAAGGTGGCGAAATTACGATAACAGGAGGAACAGTAATTGCAAACGGCAACGCAAATGGAGCGGCAATCGGTGGTGGCAACTACAAAAAATCCACAGGTACAGTGACAATCGACGGCGGGAGCGTTAAAGTCAATAATTTCGACGGACCGCAACCGAAGAATAGCTCGCTGGAAAACGTGTATTTCAATACCATAACTTTTGGTACGCCCCCGGCGGTAAAAGTACCATTGACAAGCTTTAAGCTGCAACCGATGTTTGGCGTGGCGTCGATTATGGCGGGCGCGTATGGAATAAATGACGTGTTTACCGATGATTCGGGGAGTGTTTACGTGTGGCTCCCGGAAACCGAGGTCGACGAACAAATCACGGCGACTGTTGGTGACGGGATTTATCGCGGAAAATATACGCGTGAGGATGAAAATACCAACGCTGAAACCTTCGCGAAAATCGCTGGCGCGGACGATATCCTTGTCAATCTTACCCCGGATTCGCTATCCAAAAACGCGGGATATGAGGGATATATCGACGTGTCGTTCAACGGCGCGGCGGCTAATTCCGGCTATGCGATGGCGATTCCAATGCTTTTCGACAACGATACAATCGAAATAACCGACCTCGAAACCGTTGATTTCGCGGGTAAAAATCTAACGGGACTGCTGGTCAACGACATGTTTTTGAACAGCGCGCGGGATTATGACTCATCGAGCGAGGTTTTGAGCGTGATTAATTCGGAAGGAAAATTCCTCTTGAGTTGGTCGGTCGAGCAAAATGTTCCGCTTACACCCCACACCTTAACCGACGATGTGTACTTTACAATTCACTACAGGGTCAAGGAAAACGTGCCTACCAGCGCGAGTTTCGCGATTGGCGAGTACAATGATACGAACGGAATCACTAGCGACCAAATCTTCGGAATCGACGGGCTGGGAATCCTGAGCAGCAATCAGGACGATTTCGGCGCGTATCTGTTAGTTGAAGGCGAATACGGCATTCTGACGCAGGATTACATAAGCGTAACCGTCGAGGACATGCCTCCCGTCACAATTAGCGGCGACGTGAATAGCATTAGTTTGCAAGGTCGAGCAATGCTCACGGGCAAGCAACGGACGCCAATTTCCGCGGTCGGTTACACCCCGAATCTAAACAAAATCGATGCGGGGATTCGGGTTGAGATGTACGAGGTTGACGACGGCGGCGATATCGTGAAGCAAGTGGGAAGCGTGGCGTACACGCAAGAAATGAACATGACGGCATCCATCGGCGACCCGTCTTCGACGCTGTATAATTACACCCTAAATATCCCGAGAACGGTAGCAAATGACCTGAAAATCAGCGACCCCACCGGCTCCAGCCCGAAATACATGCTCCGATTCTCGCGATTCGGCGACAACGGCGGAAGTGTGGTCGGTACAGTTCGTGAGGAAAGCTATCTCTGGGCGGACATATATTTAGATGGAACGGCAGTAGACACGGGAACAATTGACGAAGCCATCCCTCTGACTGTCGGCGGCACGGCGTACCTGTACGCAGGGGCGTTCTATTTGCCCACCGCGGACAAATTCGCCTTAACAACGTCGGATTTGAACACAATCAAGGGACAGGTCGGCAACGCGGACATCACGGGCGTCACGACAATTTACAACATCAATGAATATCTCGGCGTCGACGCGGCGGACTACACAACGGTATTACGATATGTTGGCAAAACGAAATTGCAAGCGATGCCGCTGGTGGTAATTAATTAGGAATTATAAATTAATAATAAAAAATGGGCGGTGTAAAATTCACCGTCCTTTTTGTGTTCAGAAAAAGGGGACAGGTAACAGGTATAAGAGGTAACAGGGAACAGGTAACAGGGAACAGGTGTGGAGGATTTTCTTGCGAAAATCTTTGAATGAAATAAAAAGAATTGCGTAAGCAATTCAACGATACCTATTCCCTATTCCCTGTTCCCTATTCCCTATAGAAGGGTGTGATTTTTTTTCGACAGGAACTGACATATATTGACACAAACTGACATTTGGCTATTTTGGCGCAAATAAAATATTAGTGTTTTTTGTATTATATTTCCATTCTTTTTAAGATATTTATATTTTATCCAAATGCAAAAAAAATCGAAAAATGGCGAATAAAGTCGAACGATTTCTCTTGACTGGCGCGTATTTTGATATTATTATAGTTATGGAAGGCGAAAAAAGTCGAACGAAGTCGATGGGGGTCAATCCTCGCCGCGATATTGTTTGGAGCACATATAAAGCGAGCGTTAAGGCGGACATTAGAGCGGAAGGTTGGGGGAGCGTCGTTTAAGCTGTAAGTTGTGTTGATAAGCCCTGCGAGGGGCGTGCGCAACTTAAAAATATTAATGACCCTCAGAGGCGTGAAGAGCGCTGTCACCGATTACTTTAATGGCGCGCGGAGCGGGTCCGCGAGGGGCAAAAAAAGGAGGTTTACATGGTACACGCACTCATGAGATTGAAAGGTCTAAGGACAGAAAATGGCTTAAGGCAAACGGACATGGCGCGTCTGTTGGGGATTTCGCAGCCGACATACGTGCAGAAGGAGCTGGGCAACCGCCCGTTTACGCAGTGGGAGATTGAACGGTTGTTGAAGACATTCAGGAAGAAGTACGAGGAGATTTTCGCTCCCGCGGAAAGGCGGGTGAATCTGCGTGACATTGCATGGAAGGATTGACATTGAGCATCCCGGGATAACGCGCGCGTGCTTGAACGGCGGGGCGTGGTGGGACGAGATTGAGCGCATGGAAGTGGCAGGGCTGACCAGAGGCGGGGTGCGGTATGAAACTATTCTTGAGAGGGACCCCGAATAAGAAGCAGAAGTTGTTCTTTGTTTCGCGGGCGCGGCACACGGCGTACGGCGGGGCGAGGGGCGGAGGGAAATCGTGGGCGATGCGCCGCAAATTCGTGCTATTGGCGTTGAGGTATGAGGGGTTGAAGCTGCTCCTGCTACGGCGAACGCTTGCGGAATTGCGGGAGAATCACACGCTGGCGCTACAGGCGGAGCTGGCGGGGCTGGTACATTACATAGACCGCGAGCGGGCGTTTATATTCCCGAACGGCAGCAGGTTGAAGCTTGGGTATTGCGACAGCGAGAGTGACGTGCTCCAGTATCAGGGGCAGGAATACGACGTAATCGGCTTGGAAGAGGCGACGCATTTTACGGAGTATCAGCGGGATTTCCTCACGACGTGCAACCGCTCCGTGCGCGGGAATTTTAAGCCGCGGATGTATTACACCGGCAACCCCGGCGGAGTGGGACACGGCTGGTTTAAACGGCTTTTTATCGACCGTCAGTATCGCGGGGCGGAGCAAGCGGGGGATTACGTTTTCATCCCGGCGCGGGTGTACGACAACTCGGTGTTGATAAAGGCGAACCCGGAGTATGTGCGGAGTTTGGAGAATTTGCCGCACGTCTTGCGCAGGGCGCACCTGGACGGCGATTGGGACGTATTCGCGGGGCAATTCTTCCCGGAATTTTCGCGGGAGGCGCACGTTATTCCGCCGACGGAGATACCTAAGGAGTGGCTGCGGTTTCGCTCGATGGACTATGGCATGGACATGACCGCGTGTTATTGGTGGGCAGTGGCGCGCGAGGGGTACGAGCCGGCGGGGCGGGATAAGGCGAATATGCCGGCGGGGAGCTGTTTTATCTACAGGGAGCTATATGAGCCGCGGTTGACGCTTAGCAAGGCGGCGCAGCGCATTTTGGAGCTGACGGCAAGCGACGAGAACATTCGCTACACGGTGGCGAGCCCGGATTTGTGGAGTAATCGGCAGGAATCCGGCACGGGCGGTGTGGTGATTATGGCGAAGGAGGGGCTGACGGGCTTGGTTAAGGCGGTAAGCGGGCGGGTGAACGGTTGGCGGATGTTGCGGGAGTATTTGGCGGAGAACGACGACAACGCCCCGAAGCTGCGGATTTTCGCTAATTGCGTAAACGCGGTGCGCACGCTGCCGCTGCTGCAACACGACAGGCTGCGCGTAGAGGACGCGGCGTCGGAGCCACACGAGGTTACACATGCGCCCGAGGCGATACGTTACGGCGTGATGAGCCGCCCGTTGATGCCGCGCGCGTCGGAGGAGCCGCAAGGTTTTTACACGCCGTCGGAGCGAGAAGACTTTAAGCTGACGGGGAAGTTTGAAATCCGAAAAATAAGGTGAGGGAGGTGGGCATTATGATTGACGGTATAACGATTTTGATGGCTATTGCACTATTTTGGGGCGGAATCGCCATAGGGCTGCTTGTGGGCGGCGCGAAGGAGCGGGACGCGGAGGAAATACCGCGGGAAGAGCGGAAGAGCGGCGTTTCGTTTAGGACGCCTCTGCAAACCTTCCGATAAATTGCGCGTTTTTAGTATTTATTTAGTCTTGAGGTGGTGATGGATTGGAGAATGACCAACTGGCAAAGCGGCTGAAAAAGTCCACCGAAGCGACCAACGCAAAGCTTTTGGAGACGGCGTACCGTGCCGCGGTGGGGTACTACGTGGAAGAGGATGAGGCGTTTAAGATAAAGACGTTTGAGGAAGTGGACGGCAAAACGCAGGCGGTGGAGCGCATTGAGATTGTGAAGGTGAAGAAGCACATCCCCGCCAACATGACGATGAACATGTTCATGATAAAGAGCCGCATCCCGGAATATAGCGACGACAAGCCGCTCGACGGCGCGCTGGAGGTTATAATGTCGGGAGACGCGGAGGAGTATGCGATGTGAAGGATGAAGCGGTGAACGGCAAGGAAATTTAACACAGAAAGGGGGTTCCCGTGAGAAGGCGTCACGGGACGGAGGAATGAACAATGAATCGGACAAGCGCAGAATGTTTATGACGAAGAATGAAATTGAGCTTGCGGACAGAATTTTGGGCTATTACAAGGCGGGCTGGCAGGACAAGCATCGTCGGGGGCTTTTTGACCTATGGGAGAATGTTGAAAGCTATTGGGAGGGCGCGCCGCGCGCGAAAGACGCGGATTCGCCTAATTCCAACGTGAATTTCGTCCACCCGAACGTTGAGGGGCAGGTTGCGCTTTTGATGGAGCAGAGCGTAAATTTGGTAATTGAGCCCGCGACGCCCTCCGCCCAACCGTACGCGGATTATGTGAAGATATTGCTGGAGTGGGTCAAGGACAAGAACAAGATGCGCCGCAAAATCGACCAGCACGAGCGGCGGCGGGAAAAGTTCGGCACGGGAATCTTCCGCGTGTTGTTCGACCCGGACGCAATCGGCAATTATGGGCTGCCGGTCATCGAAACTTGCAACCCGGCGTATGTCTTCCCGGACCCGGCGATAACCGACATATACAAAATCCAGCAGGGTGAATTCATTATCGAGACGCTGAACAAGCCAATTTCGTGGGCGCGGGGGCAATTTGGGGCGAAGGTGGCGAGCCAAATCACGACGGGATACGACCCGATTGGCAACTACATTTTCGACGAGGACGAGGGCGGCGGAGACAGCTACCTCCACATAATGGCGTGGATTCGCACCGACGGCAAGCTGCGGCTGGTGCAGGTGAGCGGCAACGGGATATTGCTTGAGGACAGCTTTCGCGTAAACGGCGGGGAGAGTTTTTACCCGAGCGTGCAATTCCCGTATTTTTTCACGCCGCTGTACGTCCGCGAGGGTACGGTGTGGGCGAAGGGCGATGCGGAGCTGCTGCTGAACCTGCAGGATTTGGTGGACGAGCTGGACGACCAAATTAGGATAAACGCGCGGCTTTCGGGCAATCCGCAGAGGCTGGTGGATGTGTCTAGCAATATTGACGTAGACAAGTGGACCAACGAGAGCGGGTTGATAATCCCGACCAGCAACATAGACGGAGCGAAGTATTTGCAGCCGCCGTCGATGCCGAGTTATCCGCTGGAGAGGCGGGTGATGGCGTTGCAATTTGAGCGGCAGATGGTGACGCGGTTCGCCGACCAGATGACGGGCAACAAGAGCGCGACGCACACCACGGCTACGGAGGCGGCAGGGCTTTTGGCGCAGGGCGAGGTGGTGATAAGCCATAAAAAGGCGTTGCTACAGGAGACGTTGTCCGAGGTGTTTGAGTATTGCCTCAAGCTGATGAAGGAATATTACACGAACGAGAAGATGTTCCGCTTGACGGACGGCGGGTTCGTGTGGCTGAAGGCGAGCAGCCTCAAAGAGGTGCCGATTATGGACGATGTGGCGTATAATGTCGACCAAAGCATGCGCCCTACGGGGAAGCTCGGGGAGGCGGAATTCGACATACGCGTAAAAATAGGCGGCGAGGATGAGGAGCTGAAAAAGGAATTATATAGAAGCTCGATGCCGCAAGTGTACGGCTATGTTAGGAAGAAAACGGCTAAAAACAGCTGATTCGGTGGAGGTGAAGGTGTGAGAAGTGAAATGGCAAGCGGGAACGAGCTGGATAAAATTGCGCGGCACGCCGCCGACGCCCCGATATGGCGCGCGGACACGCATGGGATGACGGGGCAGCAAATCTTGAAATTGTACAAAACGAGCGCAATTTGCCCGAGATGCGAGCGGCTGGCGTTCCGCGATAAGGGCTGGCAAGCGAGGCGAATCGCGAGGTGCCCGCGCTGTGGATGGCGCGGGCGGGCGGTGACCGTCGACGAGTACATAACGGGGAATTTGTACAAATAGGCTGTACGCGGCTGACCTGCGGCATTCCACCGCGGCGCAAATCTAAACAAGCGAGGTGCTACCCATGCAAGAAGAACGCATGATACCGTTGAAGGCGCTTCAAGCGGAGCGGCGGAAACTAAAAGCCAAATTGAGCAACCCCAGATTAAAAAAAGGAGTGGAGATTATGGAAAAATTGGAAGAATTATTCGGTGTGGACGGAGAGGAAATAGCGGAGACGCTGGAGCAAGCGGAATTGTTGCAGGCGGAGCTTGCGGGCGCGGAGATGGAGCCGCAGCAGACGGAAGCGTCGGTTGATTTGCAGGAGGGAGCGGGGGAAAAGCAAGTGGAGCCGCCGTCCGACGAGGTGCCGCTGAAAGGCGGGAAGCCGCGCAGTGATTTCCTCGCGGATTTTATTGAAATGACGAAGAACCCTCTTTACGCGGATTGCGCGGAGCATATTGATGAGGTGTGTGACTACGCGAGCGAAAACAATACATCGCTAAAGACCGCTTATAACGCGCTTTTTGCGGAGGCGAAGTACGACGAGATACGGCAGGAGGCAGAGCGCAAGACGTTGGAAGAGGTGGAGCGCAGGCAAAGTCGGCGGATTCCAGCGGTGGTTGGGGCAACAGAGGCGACGGTGCGCAAGGCGGTCAAGCTGAACAAGGACCAGCTCGCCTGTGCGGAAGCGTACGGCATGACGCCGGAAGAATACGCGGTGTATATGTAGGGAAAGTCGCGAAATGAAGTTCGTGGAGTGCAACTCGCGAAATGAAATTCGTGTAGGGTAACTCGCGGAGCGTCCGCGTCAACAAAGCTGACTGTCGCCGAGTCAAGAAAAAGGGCGGAAACATGGGGGAGTGCATCGCAAATAAACTATTTCAGAGAGGATGATGCAAGATGTTGACAAGCACTACATTCGGGCAGTATCTCACCCCGGGGCAGGCAAAAATTTTTTATGACGAGTTCAAGGCGGTAAAAGCGCAGTATGAGGAGCTTTTTCGCACAATCAAGTCCAAGAGGGCGACCGAGAGCATTTGGCACGTCGGCGGCTTCGGCTTGTGGAGCGTCAACACGGAGGGCGCCGCCATCACGACGGAGGACATCAAGCAGGCGGCGGGCGCGGTAATTGCGCCTAAACGGTACGACAAGGGCTACACAATCTCGTGGGAGCTCATGCAGGACGACCCGTACGGCGTGTTCAACGGTACGGCGGGCAAAAACGGCAGCGCGAAGACGTTGGGCAGCTCGCTACGGGCGACGGTTGAAACGGCGGCGGCGGCGGTGCTGAGCAATGGATTCACCGCAAATGGGTACGATAACAAGCCGCTTTTTTCGAGCACACACAAGTATAACGTCAACACGGGAACACCGCCAACGGGGAGCAACGTACTTGAGGCGGACTTGACGGACGAAGGCTTGAAAGAGGCGTGCAAAATGATGCGCGCACAGAAGGACAACAGCGGCATTGCGCCCTGCGGAGCAATTCCCGACAAGCTCATCGTTCACCCGGACAGCGAGTTTACCGCGCGGATGATTCTCAACTCGGGCGTGAATTTTAACGGCACGGTTTACGAAAAGAACTCGCTCCCCAACCTGAAAATCGTCGTGATGGACTATCTGGCGGACGACACGGCGTGGTTCGTCAAGGCGAGGGATATAGACAATTTGCTTTTCATATGGCGTGAGGAGCCGATTTTCAACTCGCACGGGATTGAAAAATCCATGGACTGGTTCTTCTATGGGTACGCGCGTTTTGCGGCAAACTACGGCGACTGGCGCGGTTTGGTCGGAGTCCAAGTTCCGGAACCACAGTCTTAAAAATCAACTAAACGCACGGCGGAGGTGCGGAACACGGAGCGGACGGGGATTAATTTTCGCCCCGCCGCCTGCTCCCCGCTGTTATCGCGTTAAATTGCGACAAATACTACGGTATTAGTATCGGAAAAGTCAAGAGTTGGAAAGGTCAGAAAGGGGAATTTACATGACTTTGCAGGAGGTTATAAATGATATACGCGCCCGCTGCCCCAACGCGTTTTCGGACATGCGTCTGCTCAATTGGGCGAACGACTGTATTGAGGAAATTTGGGAGGATGTGGCGTACGACGGGGTGTGGACGAAAACCTTGATTGGGGGTCAGCGTGAGTACGCGCTGCCGGGCATAGTGGATTTTACGGGAATATACGCGGTTTATGTGGACGATGTGAAATATGCGGGAAAGCCGCTTCCCGAGTATGGCATAAGCAATATTTATTTTAAGGCGGAGGAAGGCGTAATCGCGCTCAACCCCGTACCCGACAAAAGCGGCGGACTTATGCGGATTTATCACATCATGCATCCTCCACACACGAGCACTTTTGAGCTTGAGCTGCCGATACGCGAGCGGTGCATCGAGCTTATCAAGACGGGCGTTATGTGCACGGTTGCCAAGGCGATGGGCGACGTCCCGCTTGCCAACAATTACGCGGCGGATTATAACGCGGCGCTGGCGGAAATTCGCGGTAGACGCCCGCTGTATGATGCGGCGTACCCCAAGGTGCAGGTGCATCAATAGCGCGGCGGCGCAACCAAATTCGGCAGTAGGAAGGAGAGCTTATGAAGGCGGCATGGAAGGCAACTAACAGCGAAATAGTAGTGGAAAAAATAAAGAATCTGGGCGGGGGTAATAACCTGTGTACAGCCGAGTATCCTGCGCTTATTCCGCGACCGGGACGCGCGCTATACGGCAGGAGCATGAACTCCTCGCGCCACCCACAGCAACTGCTCACGCTTAGCACGGGGACGCTGGCGTGCAGCTATAAATACAACGAGGTCCCGGGGGTCCTGCGCATTTTTGACATGGACGAAAGTGAAGTTATCGGCGAGGCGTTTAATTTTGCGCCGTTTTCAGCGCATATGGAGCTGAAGTCCGAAACCGACCAGATGCGAGCCACGGTTTTTGGCGTAGACAATCATACGTCAATCGTGATTTTTGAGAACGGCTCGGGCGATGTGGTTGAGGTATTCGGGCAGAAAAACTACATGACCATGCACAAGGGGAGCATAGTTACGTCCGGGTATGACGAGAATTTTGTACACTATTATCCACCGGGGGACTATCATTATTCGGCGGAGAAGTCGCGATTTTTCATCATCAACGGGCGCAAGCCCAATTGCCGCGGGCTAGCCTCCTACAAGAGCTACCTCGTTTATTGGAGCGAGGAGTGCATGTATCAGATTATAGACGGCGTCAACCCATCGACCTTCCTGATTGCGGACGATATCGGCTGCATCTCGGGCTATACCATCGTGAACATGCGCGGCAAGCTCATATGGCTGGACCGCGACGGCGTCTACGAGTGGGGCGGCGGCATGAAACCGCAGGTGATAAGCGGCGCGGTGGCGAAGTACGTTACGGGGCTGAAGCTGAGCGACCTCGTCCTCCCACCGCAGGCGATCGCATACGGCGACATATATTACCTCACGCTGGTCCCCTACAACGGCACGCCCGTGATTCTTACGTTCGACACCGTGCATAGAATCTGGAATGTGGAAACGGGGCTTGCAATATTGAGTTTCACCACGCTGGACGGCAAATTGGTAGGCATAACCCCGGATTGTACAGTGTGGACGCTAAGCGGCGGGGCGTCCGAAGAGGTTGTGGAATGGAGCTGGCTCAGCCCGCCCTTGGAGCCTGCGCTCAAGGTGATTGTACACGTCGAAATGCCCCATACGGGCGCGGTTTTGCGGTGCATGGCAGTCTGCGACGACGACGAAAAGGACGCGGAGGAAATCACCAAGCCGCCCATAGGAGGCAAGTGGGTGGTCCCGATGCCTGTGGAGAAGGTGGGCATTTGCAGCAAGTTTCAGGTGAAGCTGGAGGGCGAGGGGCGCGTGCTGATTAAGGGCGTGGAGACGGTGCGGCGGGCTGCGAAGGCGTGAATTGGGGAAATTGGCTTTATAACGCACAAAGAAAGGATGATATTTATGGCAGCTTTTGATTTTTACGAGGTAGAGCCGCCGCTTACGCTCGAGGGCGCGGCGGATTGTTTGGTGGCGAATATGCGCATGTTAAGCTGGCTTCTGCATAATCTGGACGGCGAGAACATCTGCGAGCTAAACACGTCCGACGCGAAAATCGTCAGCAAGACCGAACGCCTTAAAATTTCGGGCGACAAGATAACCGTCAAGGACAGCGGCGGCGTAATCGCGTGTGAAATCTCGCCACAGGGCGTTGAAATCAGCGATTTGGACGTCACGGGGGACATCGATGTGGCGGGCGATTTGGACGTGCGCGGCACGCTGGATGTGCGCAACGCGGATAACGTGCGCGGGCTCAAATGCAGCGGCGACGGCGGGCATACCCACGGCATACCGGTGGGCGTCTACATTCGCGTGAAGATTCCCGGGGAGGATTCGGACATGTACATGCCGTGGTGCACGGGCGAAAACGCGGATGGGAGCCACACGCACACCGTAAAAATTACGTAGATATGGCGCGGAGAGGAATCCGTTCGCATGCAGGAGCGGGCGCGCCGCTTAAAGAGAGGTGATTAGTGGTGATTAGCATGGATAATGCGCTATCGTGGTTCAAAGTGGCGTTCGGCGTGACAATGGGGCTCATCGTGAACGCGCTGGGCGGCTGGGACGCGCTGCTGGAGGTACTCGTCACGCTCACGTGTTTGGACGTCGTAACGGGCGTGTTGCTCGCGATTTACATGCGTAGGCTGAACTCCGGCGACGCGTGGCGCGGCATGATGAAAAAGATGGGTACCTACATTATTATCGCGATGGTGGTGTCGGCGGAAAAGGTGCTCATGCGGGACAGCCTGCGTGCCATTGCGATAAGCTATTTCATCGGTGCGGAGATGGTGAGTATCATTGAGCATTGGGGGCAATTTGGGCTGCCGATTCCCGAAAAGATAAAAAGCGTCCTGAAGGAGCTGACGGAAAACAACGGGGAATAGCGGGTCAAATGCGAGCTTCGTAATAGTGCGGAAATTAAACGGTACGGTTGAGCGCGTATTCGGTGCAAACGCCCGTGCCGTTTATTTTCTTGAGAGATGTTTACGGCGACTTGATTTTGTAATGTAAGAAAAGGGATGGGGAAAGCGGAGACCTCAAAAAACGCTTGACTTTTAGGCGAAAATGTGTTAAAATTAAATTATAGATAAGGTAAAATATGTAATTTTCACTTGACTTTTTGTAAAGGATGTGATAATATGGGTACATTAGATGTAGGAATTGTTGGAGTTGGCGCAAAGGAAGCGATAAGAGGACTTTTGGCGCGGTTTTCCTCTAAGAAAAAGCTTGAAAGGAGTAAAGAAATGGACGAAGTTATGGACGATGTTGTGCTTGAGCCCGATCACGAACTGGTTATTTCAAAGGATGTTCTTCGTGGACATATATCATCTTCTAGTTCTGATTGTTTCAGCTATGTTAGAACATTGGGCAGACCGGGTGATAGAAGCCATCCGATACTGAAAATATGGAAAGAAAAAATTCATCCTATGGGAGATCTGGCTTTTAAATGCAAAACGATTGAAGAAGTGGATGCAATGCATACTCAACTAATTGTATATGCGAAAGAGGTACATGACATTTATAAAAAAGAATTACAAACCCTTGGGAAGGGACCGACAAGATAAAATTTTCCCATCAAGGGAGAGTGGAAAATATGAACGAAAAATTCAATGATTATACGGATGTGTTTACTGCCGAAGATGTTAAAGCTGCAATTAAAGATAACTTTGAGACATTGACAGAGAATATAACTCCTTCAGAACAGCCTCGTATTGTTATTTTTATGGGAGGATTACCGGGCGCCGGAAAAAGTAGCGCCGTTGAAAATATAAAAGAGAAATATAATAGTATTATTGAGGTGGATATTGATGAATATAGAAAAAAACATCCAAAAGCAAAAGATATATTTGAAATGGGAGAACTGCCGGAGGTGAAAGCCGAAGAGCTGAGTTATTATTCAATTACAACAAACAAATTTGCCCGGCGGGTGTCAAGAGGTTTGCTGAAAAAACTTAGAGAGGCTGGGTATAATGTGATTATAGACGGGACCCTTCGCGATCCCCGATATGCTATTAGGATGGCAAGGATTTTTAAGAAAAAGGGGTATGCTTCCGCTAGTGTTGAAATTATCGCAACAGACAAGTACACTGCTTGGATTGGAACACAAAAAAGACTTATTAAGGAAACTAAAAATAGGGACGCAGAAATAGCTGCCATAGGGGAATCAAACATATTTCCTCGCGCGGTGGGCATTGAATATTTTAATTCAGTAGTTGAAACCCTTCCGGGAAGCATCAGCGAATTATATAAATCGGGTGAATTTGAGCGAATTACGATTATAGACAGGCAAGGTGGGAAGCGCTATGATTCCTCAGAAACACCTGATTTAGATCCAGGCGAGATTTTGCAGAAGCTCCTTGAAGAGAAACTTTCTCCGACGATTATTATAGAGCCAAAAAGAGAGGCAAAATAAGAGCCTTTGGGCGCGGAGTTCCTCAAGTGAATAAATGAAAAACATGGCTTCAAGAGCGTTATGTAAATGTGCTTTTGAGGTTTATTTATTTGGACGGGTTTTGATTTTTTTGCTCATTTGCGGCGAAACGCTGATTTAGATTGCCGTGAGAAATGTTACAATTATGTTACAGAAATATTACATTTATATTACATTTTTAAAAAAGTATTGCAATTTTTTTAATAGTGTGATAGCATGTCAGACAGGAAAGTCCTTACGCGCGGACGCGAGCCAACCGTAAGGCAGAAAGGAAGTGTCGTGATATGTTTTCAAGGAGTAAAAAGATTTTAGCAGTGATGGTGGCGATGGCGATAATGCTAGAAACACCCCTATTTATGCCGATTTTCGGGGGGGGGGGGGGGTAACTCGCCCCTAGGGAATTTCTTGCAATTTTCACCCCAAATAGCGCAAGCAAATGACGTTGTAACTATAGACGTCGGCACAGTGGTTTCGGACGGCACGGGGTATACATGCTTAGGTAGAGAAATCCTCCTAACGGGCGGTTATGATTATGTTATCACCGGCTCCACAACAGATTATCAAATCTTAGTTATAGGCGATGTAACGGCAAACATAACATTTGATAACGTAGAAATTGACATTTCGGAAAAGAACGATTCTTCCGCTCTTTACTTGAGCGGTGAATCGGTAAATTTAACACTCGTAGGCACAAATATACTTAAAAGCAGCTTCCGCATGGCAGGAGTGACGGTTTTTCAGAATACAACGCTCACTATAGACGGCACCGGTAGCCTTGAAGCAACGGGCGGCGAAACTGCGGCAGGCATTGGAGGTCTCTGGGGTGAAAAAGACGAGGTAGGTAAAATAATAATCAACGGCGGGACGATAACCGCAGTTGGCGGCAAATGGGCGGCGGGAATTGGCGGCGGTTATGAAAGCGATGGCGGCGAAGTCATAATCAACGGCGGCACGATAAACGCAATAGCCGGTCATGGAGCTGCGGCAATAGGCGGCGGAGCTGACGTTACAAATCTCGGAACGGTTACAATCAATGGCGGAAGCGTCTACATGAGCGATTTCAACGGACCGCAACCAAAAAACAGCGCAAGTACGAACGTGTATCTCAACACGCTCACAGTAGGCAGCCCGGGGATTGAGTTCCTGAAGCTTAGCGGCGGGACGTATGGCACTAATACATTTGTAGACAGCGCGGAAATAGAATCGGGCGAATATGGTATCCATGATACTTTAACCGATAAAGACGGAAAAATATACCTCTGGCTTCCAAGCAGCGGCGAAGAAGCCTTGTCGTTGACGGCATTCGGTAATGAATACACGAAAACCTATACTCGCGCGGCGGCAAACACGAACGAGCAAATCCTCGCGGGTACATATATCCACTCCGTCATCGCAACAGGCGAAAATGCGAATAACACATCTTATGTCAACTGGAACGGAAATTCCTTAGAAATTTTGCAGGACGGTACATACACTCTATCCCTTCGTGAGGGTGTGCTTTGCACGTTCAAAGATAAGATCAAAGTCTTGGCGGATGTCGCGGCAAACATCACGCTTGACGGCTTAAATATAGATGTTTCCACAATTGGCAATGCGGTAGCATTTAGCATTGACGTCGGAGAGGAAGACGTAACGGTAAATTTGACGCTTTTAGGCGAAAACTCCCTCAAAAGCGGCTTAAGTAACACGGGACTTCTAGTCTCTGAAAACTCAACGCTTACCATAGGCGGCACAGGCAGTCTTGAAGCCGTAGGAGGTGGCGGTATGGGTATTGGAAGCGAATATTCTCTTGGTACAATAATCATAAACAGCGGGACAATAACGGCAATCGGTGGTGCAATGGGAGCAGGAATCGGCAGCGGCAACGGCGACCTCGTCGATGAAGTCATAATAAATGGCGGTACGGTAAACGCAATCGGCGGAGATTTCGGCGCGGGAATCGGTGGGGGCTTTGGCGCATGGATCGGTAAGATTACCATAAACGGAGGCACGGTAACAGCAACAGGCGGCGAAGGCGGCGCGGGAATCGGCGGCGGCATAGGCACTAGTGGCGTCGCCGGAGAAATCGAAATAACCGGCGGGGAGGTAACTGCAATCGGAGGCACTCAAGGCGCTGGAATCGGCGGTGGCAGTGATGACGGAGGCGGAGAAATCACCATAAGCGGCGGAACTATAACGGCGACAGGTGCGGACGCTGCGGCAATAGGCGGCGGAAAAAGAGAAGAAGCAACCGGTACGGTAACGATAGATGGCGGGAGCGTTAAAGTAAATAATTTTGATGGTCCACAGCCGAAAAATAGCGAGCTTGAGAATGTATATTTGAACACGCTTACGCTTGACGACCCATCGGCGGCAAATGCGCGTGTGACAAAGCTTACTACGGCGGCGGTTGTTGCGCCCGCGTCGGCTGGTCCTGCCTCTTCTATCATGGCGGGCGAGTACGGAACGAACGGCGTTTACACCGATGAATCGGGTATTTTATACGCGTGGCTTCCCGACAGCAACACCGCGGAAGAAGAACTAACCGTTAAGGCGGGCGGAAAAACGTACACAAACACGTACATCCGCGCGGCTGACAATAACAATTCGAGCACTCTCGCGAAAATCACGGGCGTTGAAGATGTGAAGGTGCTTCTCACTCCCGACTCAACCTCCAAAAACGCGGGATATGACGGGCATATCGACGTGTCCTTCGACGACGCTGTCGGCTACGAGGCTTACGCCCTCGCGATTCCCATGCTTTTCGATAAAAATACAATCGAAATAACCAATCTCGAAACCGTCGACTTTGCGGCGAAGGGTCTTACGGGACTGCTTGTCAACGGCACATTCCTTAGCGGCGCGCGGGATTATGACGCCTCGAGCGAGGTCCTGAGCGTGATTAATTCGGAAGGAAAATTCCTCTTGAGTTGGACGGTCGAGGAAGATATTCCGCTCGTTCCGCACACTTTAACCGGCGATGTGTATTTCCGAATCCACTACAGAGTAAAAGAAAATGTGCCTACCAGCGCGAGTTTCGCGATTGGAGAATACAATGATACGAACGGAATCACCGGCGACCAAATTTTCGGAATCGACGGGCGGGGAATCGTGAGTAGTAATCAAGACGATTTCGGCGCGTACCTGCTTGTGGACGGCGAATACGGCATTTTGACGCAGGAATACATAAGCATAACGGTCGCGGACATGCCTCCCGTAACCATCAGCGGCGACGTAAATAGCATTAGTTTGCAGGGGCGGGCAATGCTCACCGGCAAGCAACGTACGCCTATTTCGGCGGTCGGATACACCCCGAATCTAAACAAAATTGACGCGGGAATTAGAGTTGAGATGTACGAGGTTGACAACGCCGGTGAAGTTATCAAGCAAGTCGGAAGCGTGGCATACACGCAAGAAATGAACATGACGGCTGCAATCGGCGACCCGACTTCGACACTATATAATTACACTTTAAACATTCCGCGCACGGTGGCAAATGACCTGAAAATCAGCGACCCGAACCAATCTTCGCCGAAATACATGCTTCGTTTCTCGCGATTCGGCGACAACGGCGGAAGCGTGGTGGGGACGGTCCGTGAAGAAAGCTACCTCTGGGCGGACATCTACCTTGACGGAACGAGCGTAAATACGACAATAATCAACGAATCCACACCTCTGACTGTCGGTGGCACGGCGTATCTGTACGCAGGAGCATTCTACTTACCGACAGCGGAAAAAGATGCCTTAACAACAGCAGATTTGAACACCATAAAGGGACAGGTCGGCAACGCGGACATCACGGGCGTCACGACAATTTACAATATCAATGAATATCTCGGCGTCGATGCGGCGGATTATACAACGGTATTGCGTTATGTCGGGCAGACAAAACTTCAAACGCTTCCGTTGGCGGTAACTAATTAGAATTATAAATTAATAATACAAAATGGACGGTGTAAATACATCGTTCTTTTTGTGTAACGGAAAAATCTGCATAAATAAAGCATTTGCGCTGTTGTAACACAAACTTAACACAAATGTAAAGGTTCTGTTATTGTTTTGGGAAGAAAAATATGTTAGAATGAACGCATAGGAAAATTAACGGTTGTACCGCTCGGGCAGGCGAAAGGCGTAGAAGGTAACAGGTGTAAAAGGGAACAGGTAATAGGGAACAGGGAACAGGTATGGAGGATTTTCTTACGAAAATCTTTTGAATGAATGAAATAGGTAAAAATTTTTATATCGGAGATGGTTTTATGTTATGCGATGCAAAGTATTTCACCAAACGCATAATGGCGCTTTTCATGATGATGGTATTTTTGGCGACACTAAGCCCGGGGTTGTATAATCAAAGGGCGTACGCGGTGACGGATTTGAGGCTGTCGGTTGATTCGGCGCAGATATTCGGCGGGTCGGGCGACGAAACTGTTTCGGCAATCGCAAAAGCCACGGATGGAGGCTATTTTGTTGCATTCAGTTCCAACGGCAGCGGTTCTTCGCCCAGCTCGTGGACCAGCACGGAAAATGACATACATTTGATGAAGTTCACGGCTGACGGCACATTTGTGTGGAAGGCGAAAATCGGCGGCGCGAACGGCGACTACTTGGGCGGAATCGCGGCGACCCTTGACGGCGGGGTGGTTGTGGTAGGCTCGTCCACCGGCACAGGCACGGGGTTTGCGACGTGGACCCGGCATGAAACCACCGAGTATCGGTATGGCGACGCAATTATAATAAAAGTGAACGCGAACGGGACGTGCGGCTGGAGCAAGAGTGTGGGTAACTACAATTATGACGATTACAACGCCGTAGCCGTAGACCCGAACAGTGGCAATATTATCGCAGTAGGCTCGGTGACGGGGAGCGGAAACGCGGGCAGCAAGACGTGGACGACAACCTATCCCAAAGATGCGATTGCGGTATGCTACAGCCAGGGCGGCACGGAGCAGTGGGCGACAATTGTGGGGCAGGAGGGAATAGAGTCGTTCGCGGGGATTGCGATAAACCCCGACGATGGCTCGTTTGTGGCAGTGGGCAACACGACGAATTCTTGCAGTTCGCCGTCTTGGTCGTACACCCCGGGCTCCTATACTTCTTACACGGATGCGCTTGCCGTAGGGTTCAACTCGTCGGGCGTGGCGCAATGGGCTCATACGAGCGGTGTGTCGTTTTCCGAAAGGTTTTACGGCGTTGCGATATCGAATGACCACACCACTTATATGGCGGTAGGCTACAGACCGTATAACAGCGGGTCCGGGGCTATGATTGCCACATTCGGCGCGCAGGGCGGACGCATTGAGTACCCCACATTCGGGGGCGGCGGCACCAATAAAGGCGCGTGTGCGGAAGGCGTTGCGGCGTTTGGCGACGGGTTCCTTGTGACGGGATATTTCAATTATAACGAGGGCAATTATTGGAAAAAAGTCAGCGGCGGCAGTGACGACGATATTTTTATCACTAAATTCAGCAAGGACGCTGCCATTGAATACAGCACGTGCGTAGGCAGCACGGACAACGATATCGGGGACTCTTTATTGGATATGGGGAATAATAAGGTAATGCTTGGCGGATCCAGCAGAAAGGCGGCGAGCGCGACGGAAACGGCTCCCGCGTGGGGGAATAACGGAGGTAGGGACGGGCTGCTCCTGAAAATGACGTTGAGCCCCGCGTCCATTGAGGGCGATGCAGGGGTGGATAATGATACGCCGGAAGTCGGGGACGAAATAACGGCTACCCCGCCCGAAAATAACGACGAGGTTGACAATTGGGAATACCGTTTTGTGAACGCAGACAACCCCACCGAGGTGTTTCAGGATTGGAGCCCCGACAATACGTTGGAAATAACAGAGGATATGATTGGTAAAGAGGTGCTGATTCAGGTGCGGGATGCGGACGGGACTTACGGAGGGGTGTCCGACACTACGACGGGACCCATCACGGCAGGAGCGGACAACGATACGGACGGCGACGGATTCCCGGATGCGTGGGAAGACCTCTACGGCTATGACAAGGACAGTTCGGACGACCCGGTCCCGAGCGGTGACGATGACAGCGACGGGCTGACGAATCAGGAGGAGTATGACTTGGGGACGAACCCGAAGGACGCGGACACGGATGGCGATGGATTCCCTGACGGCTGGGAGGTAGATAATGGGTTTGATCCGCTTAATGCGTCAGACCCGAATCCGAGCGGTGATGAGGATAGCGACGGATTGACGAATCAGGAGGAATATAATTTAGGGACGAACCCTAAAAACGCGGACACGGACGGTGATGGATTCCCTGACGACTGGGAAGTGGATAATGGGTTTGACCCGCTGGATTCGTTGGACCCTGCTGCGAGTGGTGATGAGGATAGCGACGGATTGACGAATCAGGAAGAGTATGATTTAGGGACGAACCCGAAAAATGCGGATACGGACGGTGACGGATTCCCTGACGGTTGGGAAGTGGATAATGGGTTTAATCCGCTTAATTCGTCGGATCCAGACCCGAGCGGTGATGAGGATAGTGACGGATTGACGAACCAGGAGGAATATGATTTAGGGACGAACCCTAAAAACGCGGACACGGACGGCGACGGATACACCGACGTGCAAGAGAGGGACGAGGGAACTAATCCGCTTGATTCTAACGACTATCCCGGTAGCGGCGGCAACGGAAATGGTAACGGCAACGGCGGCGGAGGCGGTGGTGGTGGTGGCGGTGGAGGAAATTCCAAAACCACACCTACACCTGTACCCACTTCAACGCAGAAGCCAACACCAACGGTCTCACCCGCTTTAGACGACGACCTTGACACCGAGTCTTTGATGGAACTGCTCGAAACAGAGGAACATTTTGCGTACATAGTGGGATATTCCGATGGGGGCGTAAAGCCCGACGGCGATATCACCCGAGCGGAAGTGTCCATGATATTTTTCAGGCTAATCAAGGATTTAGGCAAAAATGAGCCGATTGCAGCCACGTTTACCGACGTTCGGGAGGGCGAATGGTACGCGCAGGCGGTGAAATATCTCGCGTCAATCGATGTCTTGTTGGGCTATTTGGACGGCAGCTTCCAGCCTGACCAAAATATAACGCGTGCGGAATTCACGGCTATAATAGCGCGGTTTTCGGGCGAGGATTTGACGGGCGAAAACACATTTATAGACGTATTTGAAGACCATTGGGCGTATGAAAATATCCTCACGGCGGTGGCGAAAGAGTTGATAAAAGGGTATCCCGGGAATAAATTTGAGCCCGAACGGCAGATTACGCGCGCGGAGGTTGTCACGATTGTCAACCGCATGCTGAATCGGAAGCTGCGTCAGCAAGACGTTTTGCCGGAATATACGCAATTATATGAGGATTTGTCACCCAGCCACTGGGCGTTCGCGGATATGGTTGAGGCGTCGGTAACTCACGAATACGAGCGCAAAGACGATGGATATGAGATTTGGAAAAGCGAAGAAGATGATGAAGAGACGGTATAAATAAGGCTTAGCTTGTCCGAAAGGCGTGTACGGCAGGAAAAATACGGCGGAGCATGACGGCAATTTACTTCCGATGTTTGTCCTCCGCGCGGCATCGCCGATAACGGACGCGTAAAACTTATAATAAAAGGTGGACAGTACAAATGGCGATAATACGGCGCGAATGTACTGTTCATTTTTGCAATAATTGGAAAAGAGGGGGAGCAAATCCTCATAAAAACGCTTGACTTTTAGGCGAAAATGTGCTAAAATATAATTATAGATAAAGCGACATATGTTTTTTATTTGCCTTTTTATAAAGGGTGTGATAGTATGAATACGTTAGATGGAATATTGGGAAACGGCGTCAGAGAAACCGTAAAGGGACTTTTGGCGCGGATTTCCTCTGCTGCTAAAAAGTCTGAAAGGAGTAAAGAAATGGACGATGTTATGGAAAAGGAAAAGGTTGGTGAGCTTGATTACGATCACAAGCTCGTCATTGCAAAGGATGTTCTTCGTGAACACATATCAGCTTCCAGTTCTGCGTGTTTCCGCTATGTTAGAATGTTAGACAGACCGGGTGATAGAAGCCATCCAATACTGCAAATATGGAAAGAAAAAATTCATCCTATGGAAGATCTGGCTTTTAAATGCAAAACAATTGAAGAAGTGGATACAATGCATGACCAACTAATTGTATACAAAAAAGAGGCGCAGGATATTTATAAAAAAGAATCACAAGCCCTTGGGAAGGTACCGCCGACAAGATAAAAATTCCCATGTTAATTTTCCCATCAAGGGAGCGTGAAAAATATGAACGAAAAATTCAATGATTATTCGGATGCGTTTACTGCCAAAGATGTCAAGGCTGTAATTGAAGATAAATTTGAGACATTGACAGAGGATAAAATTCCTGCCGTACAGTCTCGTATTGTTATTTTTATGGGAGGATTACCGGGCGCGGGGAAAAGCAATTCCATCGAAGATATAAAAGTGGAGTATAAGAAAAATATTATTGCAGTGGATATTGATGAATACCGGAAAGACCATCCAAAATCAAACGATATATATGAAATCGGAGAAATGCCCGAGATAAAAGCCGAAGAGCCGAGTTATTATTCAATTAAAACAAACAAATTTGCCCGCCGTGTGTCAAGAGGTTTGTTAAAAAAACTTAGAGAAGCAGGGTATAATGTAATTATAGACGGTACTCTTCGCAGCCCTCGGTATGCTATTAGAGCAGCGAGGATTTTTAAGAAAAAGGGGTATGCTTCCGCTATTGTTGAAATCATCGCGACAGACAAGTACACGGCTTGGAACGGGATACAAGAAAGATTTGAAGATGTGACTAAAGCTAGAGAAAAAGAAATAGTAGCAGGAACGGAATCGGAAATATTCCCTCGTGCAATGGGTCGTGAATATTATGATTCAGTAGTTGAAGCCCTTCCGGAAAGCATCAGCGAATTATATAAATCGGGTGAATTTGAGCGAATCAGGATTGTAGATAGACAAAATATGGTGTACTACGATTCCGCAAAAACACCTGATGTAGATCCAGGCGAGATTTTGCGGAAGCTCCTTGAAGAGAAACGTTCTCCGACGATTGTTAAAGAGCCAAAAATAGAGGCAAAATAAGAGACCTTAAATATTTTGTGAATAAATATAGGCTATTGACAATATCCGTAAAAATAATACAAAAGAATGTGGAGGTTTTTACAAAACAGATGAAAAAATCAACTCAATTTATCGTTTTGACTTGTGCTGTAAGTTGGCTGGTAGCAGGAATTGCTATCTTGCTTGGTATGCGTGATATCCATGGACTGGTTTACGCGGGTTTTGCCACTGCTTATATGTTATTGCCTGCCGTTTGCGCAATAATTCTTCAGGTGATCCATAAGGAAAAACCGTTTCGTAATTCAAACGTTTCTTTCAGGTTAAATTGGTGGTTTCTTATAGCGGGAATTGTGCCTTTTATTTATTCTTTCGTAACATTGGGAATAAATTTGTTGTTTCCGAATGTTTCGTTCTCTATTACATATGAAGGATTTCTTTCAATTTTACCTGCGGAGCAAGCGGAACTTGCCAAACAGCAACTTTCACAATTTCCTCCTGTTATTTTCCTGCTGATACAACTTGTGCAAGCGTTGATTGCCGGCTACACAATAAATGCCATTTTTGCTTTTGGCGAAGAATTCGGATGGCGAGGCTATTTGCTTAAAACATTACATAATAAAAAATTGCTTCATGCTTCGCTGATAATTGGGACCGTATGGGGATTATGGCACTTTCCGCTTATTCTTCTTGGACATAATTATCCACAACATTCTATAGCAGGTGTGGGAATGATGATTATTTGGTGTGTTTTGCTTTCCCCGGTAATGGTTTATCTTGTAATAAAATCAAAATCGGTAATTACGGCGGCTATTTTTCATGGAACTTTAAATGCTATTGGTGGAATTGTCATTTTATATATTGCGGGGGGTAACGATCTTACAAATGGAGTAACCGGAATTTCGGGATTTATAGCTTTGATGTTAATAAATTTTTCTTTCATTCTATATGATAAATACATCACAAAAGAAAATATCTTCACAAAAACAATAGGAGAATATTTGAAATAGCATAATATAGGTCAGTCGCTTCTCTCTTTCCCACAACGCATTACGGTACATTTGGGCGGTACGAAACCCTACGAGTTCTCAGACTGTCGACAAATTATCCCCAATGAGATTTTAATTAAAATCCTATCGCGAAGGCGAATTCATTTCGCCGCAGCGATACCGCTAATTTTTCGCGCGGTGAGAGGATTTATCATCGGAGCGCGGAAAATTGCGGAGGGGATATCACAAGGGGAACCTCGGTGCCCCTTGTGAGGCTGAAGACAAAGTCTTCAGCCTTTATCGCGCCGCCCAAACGTCGCACACAGCCGGAATGCTAAGCGGCGGGCTAGTTTTTTTCGCTCCTGTTATTGTTCAACATGGATTGGATTGATTTTGTCGCTTCGTTTCGTTTCGCTTGATGATTCTTGTATTTTTGGTAATATTCAATAAACTCTTCCTGCGTATGGCACAGCCTGCCGAAATCATGCGGGCTATTAGCCAGCTCGGCTATTTCATTCGGGTCCTTGTCAAACGTGCGGTACAAATCCGTTATGTGCCGGAAGTTCCTTTGGAAATTGGTGGAGGCTTCGTAGTGCGGGATATATGTGCCGGAAGTCATAGCGTTTAGGATGACGTTTAGGTGGAGCTCGGAGTCGAAGCCATTCTCAAGATAATTTCCGACGGACAGCCCGACATATGACGCGTGCAAAGAAGACGTCCACTCAATTTCAACCAGCCGTCTTTCCCCGTGGTTGACAATTAAATCGATAACTTTGTGGCGCTGCTCCTTTTCGATAAGGTAAGCCATACCGGCGGCGACAGCGGTTTTATAGGCAGGATTATCGTAGCTAATATGTTCCTTTATGTGCCCGAGCTCCTGCGAAAAAGTCACAGCCAGCACCTCGTTGTGGTTGATGGCGCGCAAAAGCGTCTCTGCCAGCTCGTCAGACATCAATTTCTTCATGTTACTACCCCCTTTAATATAATATCGGCGGAGTAAACGCCCTTATTCCGCCGATTCATATTATAATTTTCGTTTGACGCGTCTGTTCAGCCTTGAAGAATCAAACGCTGCCCGACCGCAAGCTCGGTGCCGTTGCGCGCGGTGAAATCGTTAAGATTTATTTTGTAGCGTTTCGCGATGTTCCACGCCGTATCGCCCTCGCGCACGAAGTAGACGCGCAAGCAATATGGCTGATGCCTGTCGGGAGCCTCATCCTCGCGCTCCTCAATATTGACGACATATTGATACTCTTTTTGCTCCAACGCCTGCACATCCAGCGCAATTGTGGCGCGCAGCTCGACCTCGCCCGCGAGATTAAGCGTGTAACTTAGGTGCGATAAATCGGCTTGAACATCGCATATCGCGTCGGAACCCGCGGCGGACCCGATTGTATCCAGCGTTTGCATGAACCGAATCTCCTTGTGCACGCTGCAAATGGGGGTATCAGCGGAATTTGAGAGGTAAAGCACCTCGGCGTCCACCAGCCCCTCCACCGCGATTTTGCCGCCTTCGCACCTCGCGTTGGCGATTTTGGTGTTGGCGATTACGTTGTAAATCTGCTGAATTTCGGGCGCGCCCTCGTCAATCGTGACAATGTCGGACGCAATCACGGTCCCCGCGGTTTTGGCGACGGCGCTGGTCACATTGACGGAATCCCGCACTACATCAAGGTTTTTCCGCGTGGAATATACATCGTTCAGGACCTCCGCGGAGATGTTCTGCTCCAGCCGCAGTATAGCCCGAATGTTGACGTCCGCGCCCAGAAGACGACGGTCGCCGTCCATGTCCTGCTGCGGGTTCCACGAAAGATTCAAAACGTGGTATTCCGGCACTATTTCCGCACCGTCGCCCGCCTCCTCGTCGATAGAAATAATCTCGCTAAACGGCAGCTGGTGCTCCATGCAGTGGACGCTCTCGTCGGAATCCGCGAGGTACAGCGTAGACACGCAAACATCGCCCTTAATCAGGACTTTATTGCCCGCGGCTTTGCTCTCACGCCCCAAAATACGCACGTCTGTGCGCAAAATCTCGCCAATCGACGCCTTGCCCGCGG
>JAISFC010000071.1 GCA_031263785.1 Clostridiales bacterium
TTGATAAAATATTAAAATTAGGGGTTTACACGCCATTAAATTTGTGATACAATGAAATTTGAGGTAAATAGTTAGGAGGAACGATACAATGATTTATCTTGATAACGCAGCAACTACACCGCTAAGACGTGACGTATTAGATTGCATGATGCCTTATTTAACGAATGCGTACGGTAATCCGTCTTCTATATATAAGCTGGGCAGGGATAATCGCATCGCTATCGACAACGCGCGGGAGAAAACGGCGCAGATTTTGGGCTGCAGCCCTGCCGAGGTATATTTTACCGGCGGCGGCACTGAAAGCGACAATTGGGCTATAAAAGGGACGGCGCTTGCCAACGCTAAACGCGGGAAGCACATCATAACCACTGAAATTGAGCATCACGCCGTGTTGCACTCTTGTGAGGCGCTTGCTAGGCAGGGATTTGAAATAACCTATATTAAGCCCGACGAAAACGGATTGATTCACCCGCAGGCATTGCAAGAGGCGTTGCGCGATGACACCATTTTGGTCACGATTATGCACGCGAACAACGAAATCGGGACTATTCAGCCGATTGCGGAGCTGGCTGAAATTGCGCACGGGCGCGGGGCAATCTTCCACACGGACGCTGTGCAGACCGCAGGGCATATTCCGACGGATGTGAACGGGCTGGGAGTGGACTTGATGTCGCTTTCCGGGCATAAATTCGGCGGTCCCAAAGGAGTGGGAGCGCTTTACATTCGCAAAAACGTAAAGATTTTCCCGCATCAGGACGGCGGCGCGCAGGAACGCAACAAGCGGGCAGGAACGGAAAATGTCCCCGGTATAGTGGGGCTTTCCCGCGCTTTGGAGCTTGCGAGCGAGGAAATGCAAAATGAGAGGGAAAGGCTTCGGGAGCTGCGCGATACGTTCATCAAGCGCATTCTGGACGAGATACCCGATTCACAATTAAACGGCGACGACGAGCAGAGGCTGCCCAATAATGTCAACATTTCTTTCGATTACATTGAAGGCGAGGGCATGTTATTACTGCTGGATATGCAGGGAATATCGGCATCGAGCGGGTCCGCCTGCACATCGGGGTCGCTGGACCCGTCGCACGTGCTGCTGAGCATAGGGCTTCCGCACGAGAAGGCGCACGGCTCGCTAAGATTAACCCTCGGGAGAGAAACCACGGCTGAAAATATAGATTTTGTAGTGGACAAGCTGGTAGGGATTGTGGCGCGGCTTCGTGCGATGTCGCCGCTGAAAGCTCACGCGTGAATAGGCGCGTATAGAATAGGAAGGGAGAGAATTCATGTTATACAGCGAAAAAGTGATTGACCATTTTTCTAACCCCCGAAATGTGGGGGAATTGGAAAATGCGAATGCCATAGGCGAGGTGGGGAACGCAAAGTGCGGGGACATCATGAAGATGTATCTGGATATCAAAGACGGCGTGATAAATGATGTAAAATTTCAGACTTTTGGATGTGGCGCGGCGATAGCGACGAGCAGCATGGCAACCGAATTGATAAAGGGGAAGACCATCAAGGAAGCGTTGGAGGTTACAAATAAAACCGTCATTGCGGCTTTGGACGGCTTGCCCGCGGTAAAAATACACTGCAGCGTGCTTGCGCAGGAGGCGATTCGCGCGGCAATTGCCAATTATTACGAGCAGCAGGGCGTAGACCCCAAACCAATCTTAGGCTGTGATAGGAATTGTGAGCAATGCCATTGAAATCATTTGCACATTTGAATGAGCAGCAAATTAAAGCGGTTAACACCTTGGATGGCGCGCTCCTTGTTCTCGCGGGCGCAGGCTCCGGCAAAACCACTGTACTTATCAATAGAATCGCTAACATAATTCAACAGAAAAAGGCATATCCGCGGCAAATTCTCGCAATAACTTTCACCAATAAAGCGGCGCAGGAAATGAAATTGAGACTGAAAAATATGTTGGGCGACGAGGCGGTAAATGTTTGGGCACACACTTTTCATGCGTGTTGTATGCGGATTTTAAGGCGCGACATTGACAAAATCGGGTTCCCCACAACGTTTAATATTTTTGACACGGGCGACCAGAAAACCTTGATTAAGCAGTGCCTTCAAACTCTGAATTTTGACGAGAAAAAGTTTGATATCAAGAGTATTTTACGGCAAATCTCAAGAGTTAAGGACGAGCTGATTGACCCTGCCGAATTTGCCGACTCATGCGGAAATGATTTTCGTATGAAGCAGATTTCTAAGATTTATGATTTATATCAGCGGCGTCTCAAAGAGAACAACGCGCTTGATTTTGACGACATAATCGCGAAAACCGTCTTTCTTTTTGAAAGGGAGCCGGAAATATTGGAGCGTTATAAGAATCAATTTAAATACATCATGGTTGACGAATTTCAGGACACAAATCATGCTCAATACCGTCTTATTTGCATGTTGACGGGGCGTGACGGCAATTTATGTGTAGTGGGCGACGATGACCAAAGTATATATAGGTTTCGGGGCGCGACTATCGAAAATATATTGAATTTTGAGAAGCAATTCCCGCACGCGAAGGTTATTAAGCTGGAACAGAACTATCGCTCTACGCAAAATATTTTGGATGCGGCAAACCATGTAATTAGCAACAACAACGCCCGCAAGACTAAAATGCTTTGGACCGACAATGGTTCCGGTGAAAAAATTGCCGTCTGCTGCTTGCAAAATGAGCGAGCGGAAGGTGCGTTCGTTATTAATAAAATTGCTAAAATGGTGGGCGACGGTCTGTTTAGTTACAGCGATTTCGTCGTGCTGTATCGCATGAATGCGCAGTCACGCGTGGTGGAGGAAGAATTTATCAAGCGGAACGTGCCGTACAGAGTGGTGGGCGGATTGCGTTTCCATGACAGGAAGGAAATTAAGGACATTTTCGCGTACCTCCGCCTTGCTCATAACCATGCCGACGACATAAGCCTACGCCGAATTATCAACGTCCCCGCGCGTAAAATAGGCAAAACTACAATGGAACAGATTATTGAAATAGCTCAAGCCGCTTCTGCGCCGATATACGATGTATTGACCCATTGCAGCGAGTTTCCGTCGCTAAGCAAGGTGCAGGCGAAGATTGAGCCTTTTGTTGAGATTATGGCTGACATTGAAAAAAACATCTCAAGCAGCATGAATATTCCGGAGTTTGTTAGAATAGTTTTGCAGAAAAGCGGTTACGCGGACATGCTCACCAGCGAGAATACTATTGAAAATCAGACAAGGCTGGAAAACCTCGACGAGCTTTTGTCGATTGCAAACGAGTATCAATCTCAAGCGGGAGAAGAAGCGGATTTAGGCGGATTTTTGGAAAGCATGGCTCTATACGCGGATGTGGACAGCTATGACGAGATGCAGGATGAAGGCGTTGTACTCATGACGTTACATAGCGCAAAAGGGCTGGAATTTCCCGTCGTTTTTATGATAGGGATGGAACAAAATATTTTCCCGAGTGCGCAGTCCATCATGGAAACGGAGCAAATGGACGAGGAACGGCGGCTATGTTATGTGGGCATAACCCGCGCTAAACAGCAGCTTTTCCTTACACATGCACGTACGCGTATGCTTTTTGGGAAAACAGACTACAATCCGCCGTCGCAATTTCTTAGTGAAATTCCGAAAAGTTTAACCTCGTCATCAAAATTTTTTGTGGGTTAAACCAATTTGAACGTCAGCGTTGAATTATAGAAAAGGGGAGAATAAATGCCAAAAACAAAGAAGAAAAAGACAAAACGAAATATTATTATTGGAATAGTTGCATTAATAATAGTCATATTGATTGTGAGTGTTTTTACACGTGGGAGCGGCGGAAATTATTCGCAGGAAACAGCTCAGATACGGGATGTGGTGACGTACTATGCGTTCAGCGGGAACATTGACGCGGACAATAAGCAAAATTTGACGGCAACCAGCACAATATCCATCGACAAAATCTTAGTGCGTGAAGGCGATTATGTGCGTGAAGGCGATACTTTGTACACCCTCGACGACAGTGATGTAGTGAATAATGTGGCGGCAAGCGAAGCGAATGTTGAGGTTGCAAGAATCAGTTACGAAAAGGCGCAGGGCGCGACCCAGACACAAACCGTCATGCAGGCGCAAATTGCACTTTCCAACGCGGTAATTGCTTTTAACGATGCGGAGTTAAATTTCAACCGTGTAAATTCGCTTTTTGAGAACGGAGCCGCTACCTCGCAAGCCGTCGAGCAAGCGCACACAGCTTACGAAAACGCGAAGAATCAGCTTGAGCTTTCGCAGGTGAATTTTGACACGGCGATGCTTACGGCGCAGCAGACCATTCAGACCGCAAAGGCGCAGTATGAGCAGGCGAAGGCTAACTATCAAAATTCGCTTAATTTGCTTGATAACAGGCGGATAAAGGCTAAAGTCAGCGGAATAGTGGCGGATGTTTACGTTCAGGACAATTTTACGCCGTCCATGGGCGATAAAATCATGGATATTGTCGATTATAACAGCCTTATACTTAAAATTGACGTTGATGAGTACGATATCGGCATAGTGGACGTGGACAAAGAGGTGGAAATCGTCGTAAACTCGTTGGAAACGGAGATAACGGGAGTTATTTCAAAAATTTCCAATCAGGCTAAGAAAAGCGGCGATTTATCGTACTTTACCGCAACCATCGCGATAGGCTCCGTTGAGGGGTTAAGGGTCGGGCTTTCGGTTGAAGCGAGAGTGCCAAATATAAGCCGTTTGGGCGTAGTTACGCTGTCTGTGGACGCTATTCAATACGATATAGTAAACAATCCGTTCGTGTACGTCGGGGTTAAGAACAATCCAACCAGGCGCGACATCGAAATAGGGAAGAATGACGGAGTAATCATAGAAATACTTTCAGGAGTGTCAGACGGCGAAATCGTATACATTCCGCAGACGGGGATGGGGGCAATGATGAATCAGCAGCCTGAAGGAGCGACGCAATTGCGCAGGGAGGTTAATCGTGGCGAAGGAAGCTGAAATACTTACAATGCGCGGAATAGTTAAATCGTACCAAATGGGCGATGAACTGCAGGTGATATTGAAGGGCATAAATTTAAGCGTTCAACGCGGGGAATTCATATCAATTTTAGGACCGTCCGGCAGCGGGAAGTCCACTATGATGAACATAATAGGATGTTTGGACTCGCCGTCAGACGGTGAATATTGGCTATCCGGCAAACGCATAGCCGACATGAATGACAAAGAACTCGCAAAAATCAGAGGGCGCGAAATCGGCTTTGTATTCCAGCAGTTTCAACTTTTGCCGCGATTGACAGCCGTGCAAAACGTAGAATTGCCCCTCATTTACGCGGGAGTTTCACAAGCGGAACGCAACAAAAAAGCGCTTGAAATGCTGGATAGAGTGGGGTTGACGAATAAAATACGCAATTATCCCAATCAGCTTAGCGGCGGGCAGCAGCAACGCGTGGCCATAGCGCGCGCCTTGGTAAATAATCCGACAATTTTGCTGGCTGACGAACCCACGGGCGCACTCGACCAAAATACGGGAGAGCAAGTTATGGGGCTTTTTCGCGAACTTCACGCGGAAGGAAGGACCATAGTCATGATAACGCACGACCATAATATTGCCAAAAATGCCAGCAGAATCGTGCAAATATTAGACGGCAATTTAACTGAAGGGTGAAAAATAATGATTAAAGAAAGTATTAAAATGTCTTGGCAAAATATAATTCACAATCGAATGCGCTCGTTCCTAACCGCACTCGGAATCGTAATCGGCGTTATGGCAATAATTTCGCTCATCACCATCGTGCAGGCGGCAACCAGCTCCGTTACGTCTCAATTCAGCGAATTAGGCGCGGGAAAGCTTGTAGTGTCCGCATTGGGTACGCCTCTCAAAAAGGGGCTCACGGATAACGACGTAAAAGGTTTGTTGGAAATAGACGGTATACGCGGCGTTTCGCCCACTCTGAATTTTTCGACGGACGTGGTGCGCAACCTAATGGTCGAAGAAAATGTCACGGTTGAAGGCAGAAACGAAATGTATTTCACGGAAAATCCTAAGCTGATTGGGCGCGGTCGTCCATTATCGCTTATCGACATGGAGTCTAAGAACAGAGTGTGCGTAATCAACCCCGATTTGCAGGAGATTATATTTCCCGGAGAGGACCCGTTAGGCAAGACTTTGAAGTTAAAGGGGATTACCTTTACAGTGGTTGGCGTCATAGACGACGAGGTTACAACTGACATAGTTTCCGCCATACAAAAGTCGCAAGGCAGAGATGTTTCCGAAGGTAAAGCCATTATCCCTTACCAGACGGCAATGAGCATGACCGGCGCTAATTCGATAACTTCTTTAGAAATTTTTGTTGTAGACACCACGCGTAACGCCGAGGTGAAGGCGGACACGGAGCGGGTGCTTAATCAGGCGTTTAATTACAAAGAGGACAGCTTTAGTATTTTAGACATGGATTCTCTGCTGGACTCTATGAACACTATGTTGGGCATGATGACGGCTATGTTAGTGGGAATTGCGTCCATTGCGCTGCTGGTCGGCGGTATCGGAATTATGAACATGATGCTCGTATCAGTGACGGAGCGCACAACGGAAATTGGATTGCGCAAGGCGTTAGGGGCTGAACCCAAGCAAATTCAAATGCAATTTTTAGCGGAGTCAATATTTTTATCAGTTTTAGGCGGATTAATAGGCATGCTTCTGGGGCTTCTCCTGTCCGCTGTCGTAATCAACGCGCTGGATGTCGATTTCGCGATTAGCATGACGGCAATTGGTTTAGGTTTTGGATTTTCAGCAGCGGTCGGTATTATTTTCGGTTGGGCTCCGGCACGGAAAGCCAGTCTTTTAAATCCGATTGATGCGTTGAGAAGTGTATAATTTAAGGAGGAATTAAATTGAAAAAACTATTTTCATTATTGGTGGTATTTGTGATTTCGTTCACTATTATTCCAACATGTAACGCGGCAACAGAGCTTCCGACAAGCCTAACAATGACGGAAGCGATTAGGCTTGCAACTAAAAATTCTAACCAATTAGCTATTTATAAAAAAGAAATTGAAACAAACAAGGTCAATGTGCAGGAAACGGACTACACATATAAGGACACGCGTTCTAATTTTCGTCCGACAAATCTGCAGCTGGGGCTTATAATTGACGGTTACGGCGTTAAGCAAGCGGAGCTGGGACTAACCATTGCGGAAATGACGCTTGATAACTATGTCTCTCAGTTGGAATTAAAAGTTAAGACTGACTATTATAATTTGAAATCCGCTATGGACAAGCAAGAAAAAACGGGCATAAACTACAGCTATGCTAACGAAAATTTATGGATAGTACACAATAAATGGCTGGCAGGCACGGCAACGCTCATGGAAGATTTACAGGCTACACTAGCAAAATCACGCGCAAAAGTTGAACGTAATGCAGCTGCACGTGACATAGATTACGCGCGAAAAACGTTAAATGTCACGCTGGGACTGCCAATGACGACTACTTATGAGTTAGTTGACAGCCTGCCTTTTGTCAGCGAGACGGAATTCCCCGACATACTAGTTAGTAGCCCGGATAATATAATAGATTCAGCACTTAAAAATAAGCTTGAAATTGTTTCAGCCAAAGGCAATCTGGAACTAAGTGAACTGAATTTCACGGTAACGCAAAAATACACGCAAAGCCATACCTTCAAATACCAACAAGCGGAAATCGCCGTTCAGACTGCCGAAGAAAAATTAAAGCTAGCGGAGCAAAACGCGCAGTTAGCGATTTACAAGGCATACAATGATGCGATGAATTCTTTAGAAAGCATGCAAATCGCAAAATCATCCGCGGAGTTAGCCGAGCAATCTTATTTAATGGCGTTAACGCAATACGATGCCGGGCTGACGGTCAATAGCGAAGTGATTAATGTTTTCTCAAGCTTTAAAGATGCGCAAATTTCTTTTGAACAAATAAAATTATCATATGCGATTAATATTGCCAACTATGAAGCATTAACGACTTGGTAAAATTGCAACTAAAAAGCGTGGAGGAACACCTATGTCTTGGTATTGTGATTACATAATAAGCTTGCCCGAAGGCGAGAAAAAACAATTGCATAAGAATTATCATGACAACCACTATGGTTTTCCACTCCACGACGATAATGAACTTTTTGGTAGATTAATTCTTGAAATCAATCAAGCAGGTCTATCTTGGGAAACTATGCTCAAAAAAGAGCAGAACTTTCGCAAGGCTTATGATAATTTTGATGTTGCAAAAATTGCCGAATATGGCGAGGAAGATAGACACAGATTGCTTTCTGACAGTGGGATAATAAGAAATGCCCGCAAGATTGACGCTGCGATTTATAATGCAAAAATCACAATGCAGCTTGGTGGTTTTAATAACTGGATAGAAAAACATAGAGGTTTATCAAAAGATGAATGGGTTAAGCTTTTCAAAGAACATTTTCATTTTGTTGGCGGCGAAATTGTTGGCGAGTTTCTAATGAGTATAGGAGTATTAGATGGAGCTCATAGCGAAGCTTGCCCGATTTATAAGAAAATCAAAGAATTAACTAAATAACAAAAAAGACCAAAAACATTTAAGTTAATGGTCTTTTTTTCGCTCACTTAAAGGGTGTCTGCATAGTTATTAAATACCTATATAAACATTCCTTTTAAGGGGCTTTTTAGCCGCTGAACGTAAAACATACTTACTAATCATTTTACAATGTTTCATAATATATGTTTATAGTCCTCGCTAGCACTTTAGCCGGCCAAAGATACATTGGCAGCTTGAGGACCTTTGTCACCATCGATAACCTCAAATTCTACTTTTGTGCCTTCTTCCAAGGCTTTGTAACCTTCCATGTTGATTGCCGAAAAATGAACGAATACGTCCGTTCCGTCTTCACTTTCGATGAAGCCGTAACCTTTCTCAGCGTTGAACCATTTTACTGAACCTTTTTGCATAATGCAAACCTCCTAAAAATCTTTGTGGTGTTTAACACCACACACTTAGTTTAACACAGTATTTACAAAATGTCAAGAAAAAATTTTGAAAAAACTTGCATTTATAAGAAAAATATGTTAATATTATGTAGGAAGGTGATTAAAATAAAAGAAAAAATGACAAAATTACGCAAAAAAATTGAGTATCACAACAACCTTTACTATAATTTAAATACGACTGAAATATCCGATGAAGAATATGATGCACTGACGCGTGAATTGCGTGAGCTTGAACAAAAACACCCTGAATTTGCAGAGGAAAATTCCCCCACGAAGAGTATAGGAGGAAAGCCGGATAATATTTTTGCGCCTGTTAAGCATGCAGTAAAAATGGAAAGCTTAAATGATGTCTTTTCTGAGGAAGAAATTACTGATTTTATATGCAAAATAAAGGATAAACACGGTGAAGACGTAGAATTTATTGTAGAACCTAAAATTGACGGTCTTTCTGTTTCGCTTGAATATAAAAACGGTGTATTTGTGCGCGGTTCAACCAGAGGAAACGGAGAAATCGGCGAAGATGTAACTCATAATTTGAACACTATTGCGGACATACCTAAAAAATTGAAAAGCAAACCGGAATTTCTTGAAGTACGCGGAGAAGTGTATATGTCGCACTCTAAATTTATTGAATTAAATAAGGAACAAACAAAACAGGGCTTAGAATTGTTTGCCAATCCAAGAAATGCCGCCGCGGGCTCTTTGCGTCAATTGGATAGTGAAATTGCAAAAAAGCGCAATCTTTCGTTTATTGCATTCAATATTCAGGACTGTAAAGGTATAGAGTTTTACACTCACTTTGAAAGCTTAAAATTCCTTGAAAATGAGGGTTTTGTTATCCCACCGATGGCTGAATGTCTTACTAATGAGAGTGATATTTTAAATTCTATTAAAAATATCAGCTTAAAAAAGGATACTTTTGAATTTGGAATAGATGGAGCCGTTGTAAAGGTTAATGACTTTACATTAAGAAAAACATTGGGTTCTACCGCAAAAGCCCCAAGATGGGCAAGCGCGTACAAATATAAGCCGGAACAAAAAGCAACAAAGCTTTTAGACATAACATTAAAAATCGGTCGTACAGGCATACTTACACCAAACGCCGTTTTACAACCTGTAACGCTGTCCGGCTCAAGGGTAAGCCACGCCACTTTGCACAATGTTGATATGATAGAAAAAAAAGATATACGCATAGGAGACGAAGTTGTTGTTCAAAAAGCGGGAGAAATCATACCGGAAGTCGCTTATTCAATACACGAAAAACGCGACGGCACTGAACGGATTTTTGTAATGCCAAAAAAATGCCCTTTTTGCGGTGGAAAGGTAGTACGCGGGGAAGGCGAATCTGCATATCGTTGCATAAATCCTAACTGCAATGCGCAAAAAGAACGGGCAATTATTCATTTTGCAGGACGCGAAGCGATGGATATCGAAGGGCTGGGCGATGCGTTGATTAGAGAGCTGATAGCGCGAAAATGGGTGAGTAAAGTTTCTGACCTTTACACATTGACTCCTATCGATTTATTCACACATATTCCCGGAATTAAAGAAAAAGCTGCTGAAAAACTCATAGAAAATATTGAAAAATCAAAATCGTCGGGGTTAGGAAGATTATTATTTGCGCTGGGAGTCAAAAATTTAGGAAGCAGCATGGCAAAAACCTTAGCGGAAAATTTTAAAGACATTGATAATGTTATCAATGCAACAGAAGAAGAGCTAGTTGCCATACATGGCATAAGCGGAACGGTGTGCAATTCTATAATGGATTTTTTCTCCGACAAAGATAATGTTAAACTAATCAAAGAATTAAAATCTTTTGGTGTTTCTACGGAAATATAACGCATAACTTTTTATAAAAAACATATTTTGAATCAAGGAGTGATTTAAAATGTGTGGAATTGTTGGATTTACAAGTATTGATATGCCTGAAGAATCTCAAATAAAGATTATTACGGATATGAAAAATGCACTTTTACATCGTGGTCCCGACAGTAATGATATATGGGTTTCGGAAAAAATTGCATTTGGTCATACACGGCTTGCCATTATTGATATTGAAGGCGGAGCGCAGCCTATGAAGCGTAAAATCGGCGATAATGAGTATGTCATTGTGTATAACGGCGAGCTGTATAATACTTCAGAAATCAGGAGCGCGCTCGAAAGCTTCGGGCATAAATTCCGTACAAATTCTGACACGGAGGTTGTGTTGCTTTCGTATATACATTGGGGACCTAGTTGCCTTGCCCGACTTAACGGGATTTTTGCTTTTGGAGTTTGGAATTCACGGGAACAATCGCTATTTCTTGCACGTGATAGGTTTGGTGTAAAGCCTTTATACTTTACAGATAAAAACAATCAAATAATCTTTGCCTCTGAGATTAAATCACTTCTTGAAAATCCCTATATAGAGGCTGTGATTGATAATGACGGCATTGCTGAAATATTTGCTCTGGCACCTACACATACGCCCGGATTCGGGGTTTTTAAAGATATTTCAGAATTAAAACCGGCGCACTTCCTCATATGGCAGGATGATAAGATAACAATTCGCCGTTATTGGGAATTTGAAAGTCATGAGCATGAAGATAATTTAGGAACAACTGCTGAAAAATTACGTTCTTACGTTGGAGATGCTGTAGCTCGCCAACTTGTCTCTGATGTGCCATTGGCTACATTCCTTTCAGGCGGTTTGGATTCGTCCACTATAACCGCAATAACCGCCAATCAATATGCAAGGCACAACGGGAGCAAATTATCCACGTATTCTTTTGATTACAAGGACAATGGCAAGTTTTTCAAAGGAAACAATTTTCAACCTGACGACGATAAAAGATGGGTAGACAAGGTTGTGCGAGAATTTAAAACTAATCATACTTACTTAATGGCTGATGTAGATGACTTAACAAGTTTGTTGTATGAAGCTGTAAAGGCAAAAGACTTGCCGGGCATGGCTGATATCGACAGCTCGCTTTTATATTTTTGCAGAGAGGTGAAAAATCACCATTCCGTCGTACTTTCGGGGGAATCTGCCGATGAAATTTTAGGAGGGTATCCTTGGTTTCATAATTCAACTGCATTTGAGAAAAAGGGGTTTCCATGGATATATAATCTTGAAGAGCGTGCTGCGCTTCTTAATGCTGATACGGCAAAATATGCGGATATTGACAACTACGTAATGCATAGATATATTGAAACTATCGAAAAAACACCTCGTTTGGTAAACGAAAATTCTAAGGACAGCCGCAGGCGTGAACTGTTTTACCTTAATATTTGCTGGTTTATGACCAATTTGCTCACAAGGAAAGACAGGATGTCAATGGCAAGCGGTTTGGAAGTGCGCGTTCCTTTTACGGACCACAATCTTGCGCAATATGTGTGGAATATCCCGTGGAATATGAAATCTTTCGGCGGTCGGGAAAAAGGTATTTTAAGGCTTGCGCTAAAAGGTCTGCTGCCTGATGAGATTTTGGAAAGAAAAAAGAGTCCGTATCCGAAAACTCATAATCCAAACTATGAAAAAACAGTTGCTGAAGAACTAAAAAATGTATTGCATTCACCACACGCTAAAATAAATCAGCTTGTGAATCGGCAAACAATTGAAAGCTATATGCAAAATCCATCAAAAAGCAATAATCCGTTTTTTGGTCAGTTAATGAGTCGTCCGCAGCTATACGGCTTTTTACTGCAAGTGAATTTCTGGCTTGAATACTATAAAATATCTATCAAGTAAATATCATGTCAAAAATTAAGATGTTGATGTAGGTTTTGCCG
>JAISFC010000001.1 GCA_031263785.1 Clostridiales bacterium
GGGGCGGCGTACGTGTACCTCTGCTATGGTATACATAATATGTTCAACGTGGTTTGCAACGTGACGGGGCGTGCTGAGGCAGCGCTTGTCCGCGGAGTGGAAGGGCATAACGGACCGGGGCGGCTTACAAAAGCGTTAAACATCGATAGAAGCCTAAACGGCGTCGACTTGGCTAGCTCCGATAAGCTGTGGCTTGAGGATGACGGAGTTGTGCCGGAATATACCGCCGCCCCGCGAATCGGAATCGACTACGCGAGCGATGAGGACAAAAATAAAAAATGGAGGTTTACCGCAATATGAAGATACCTAATCCCAACGAAACGTATCCCGTGCCTTCCGCCCCGCAGGTGGTGCATGTAAAACCGACGATTACGAACGCGAATATAATTGTCGGCGAGTTTACTTATTTTGCGGGCGGCGACTTTGAAAAGCAAGTTACGCACCATTATGATTTTTACGGAGACAAGCTGATTATAGGCAAATTCTGCCAAATCGCGGCGGGCGTGGAGTTTGTGATGAACGGCGCGAACCACAAGATGGGGTCGGTTTCAACGTATCCATTTTATATCATGGGCTGGGCGCAGGACGTTCCGCCGATAAGTGACATGCCTCTCAAAGGCGACACGATTATCGGCAATGACGTTTGGATAGGGCAAAACGCGACGATACTCCCGGGGGTGAAGGTCGGCGACGGCGCGATTATAGGCGCGAGCAGCGTTGTGGGCAGTGACGTGGAGCCGTATACAATTGTTGTGGGCAACCCGGCAAAGCGTGTGCGCAAGCGGTTTGACGACGAGCTGATAAGGCTTATGCTGGAGCTTAAATGGTGGGATAAGTCGGTTGATGAAATTCAGACGTTGATTCCGCTACTAAACGACAATGATTCGGAAAATGTTAAGCGTGAATTAAAAAGAATGCTGCCGAAATGAAAATATTCTATTAGGTTATAATCTATTTAGAGGTGGCGCAATTTTCGCCTTTTGCTGCGCTAAAAATAAAGTCGGATTTTGGAAAAATAATCCCTTTTGGGCTTGACAAAAAAATTTAATTAGATATAATAAGATTTAGTGACCGGGCGGATTGCTTGGGTGTTTCAGGCTTGCGCAACCGGTATAATGGGATTCAGGATTTTGTGCACGACGCAAAAGCTCGCGGAGATTTATGAGGGAGGAACATGTATTGATGGATTTTGACACAGTAGCCGCCGTTTCAAATGAGCTTAAACTGTTGGTGTCTTCCATGCGTGGTAATGTAGATACAATGAATCGTTATTTTTCGGCGGATAAGTTCTCTGAGGCGGGCGTATTGGATTCGCTTAACGGCACTCAAATGGACTGCGACAAGTTAATTCGTCTGTTTAACGATGTTATAGACCTTTCGTCTGAGAAGCTTGACGATGTGATGATGAGCTACGAATTTGCTAATTTTTCCCTTATTTTAAAGTGTGTAGTTGAGAACATGAGCGAGTCCTTTCCGCGGCACAAGGTGCACCTTTTGGATAAGGTCGTGAACCCTTATATTGTGTGTGATGTTGAGAAAATAACGAGGATTTTTATGAGCCTGATTATTAACGCCATCAAGCATGCGGAGGGCGCGGCAGAGATGTTCATCGCGGTTTCGGACAACAAAAAAGGGCTAAATATACTTTTTCGCGATAACGGGAAAGGTACGAGCGATTACATGACGGGGAAAATGCCTAAATCGCCCGTGAATTCAAGCGATAATTTCAACCTTGTAGATTCGGGATTGGGCATGGTTATCGTCTGGAAATTCGTAGAATTCCACGGAGGCACAATCACCCTCACAGAGGGGGACGAATGGAACACGTTTGATATAACCTTGCCGTACAACCACGATAAAAGCACCTCTCCCACGCGCAATATCCAGCGGGTAAAAACCTTAGACCAGATAATTCAGCTGGAGCTTGCATAGCGGAAAAAAGGCGGACCTTGATGTACGTCCGCGCAATTTTGATGTGAAATTTTTAATGCAATTTTAACATGCAACGCCTGTTGACAAAACTGTTAAAAGATGTTATAATAAATTAGAGGGTGAAAATTCGATGATTACAGGTGCAAGCGGTGCTATTCCGTATAGCGACAACAAAGCCCGTGAAAAGCACGCTGAGTTGTATTACGAAACAATTCGCAGATCCGCAGCAGATATTGAAAGCATTGCGAAAAATACAACATTTAGCAAGGAAGACATTAGCAAAGTAAAAGACCATTTATTCTACAATAAACATTTACTGGGAAGGATTGATGAGTTCGGTAATCCAATAGCGACAAGATTTGATCCTGATTATCATCAGGCGTTATCTTGGCAAAGATTGTGGAGTGGGAAAGAAATTGAGGAAATGGATATAATTTTTTTAAAACACGAATTAAGAGAGATTGAATTAATCGCAAGAAAAAATATGACATACTTTGAGGCACATAAAATAGCGGAACAAGAGTATAATTATGATAAAATGACAAAAATAAAAGATGGAATTATTAAGGAGTGATTTGTATGAATTTGTTAAAACTTTTTGAATCGAATAGAGAAAAAGTCGTGTACGAGTATGCTCCCGAGGGAGAGGGCAAATTTGGCAAGATCGCTTTTCTGTTCTCCAAAGGCGAAGCTGAAATAGTAGAACCCGCGGAGAAAGACGAGAAAAATTGGTATGCCTATAAAGCAATATCATCTCTTGAGCGACAAATTAAAGAAAATAAAGGGTTACCTTTAGAGTTCATTAACTCTTGGGGCTGATAAGCGCTAAAAGCTTATACTACGTTTTCAACATAAAAGACGCTAAAAGTTACACAGGCGAAGGCAATAGCCGATTTGGTAGATTGTTCGTAAAGTGAGCAGGAAAGGTTAGTATTAATTATGTTAAAGCAAAATGAAAAAATTCCTCATATCAGCGAGAGAATTCTCACTCCTGCTGAGATGCGAAAAGGCGCTGAGGAGTTAAGAAAAACATTAGATGCTCGACCTACTCCTAAGCGCCCCTAAACGGGCAGGCAATAACAAGCCCAACAAATAAGTACTAAATTAGAGGACACTTTTAAAGGTGTCCTTTATGAAAGCTTTTCTTTTAGGCGGTTGACGGTGGCGAGAATGTGCAAGTTTTCTTCCATCTCGCGCTTGACCTTGTTTACGGCGTGGAGTACGGTGGAATGGTCCCGCCCGCCGAAAACGCGCCCTATTTCGGGCAGCGACTGCTCGGTAAGCTCGCGGCAGAGGTACATCGCAATTTGCCGCGGCGCCACTATCGTCCGCGCGCGGGAGCCGGAAGACAGCGAGTTTTTGTTCAGGTTAAAATAATCCTCAACTTCGCGAATTATATCCAAAGTATCCGCGCATTTTGTGTGCAAGGACTGCATATATTCCCCCAATATCTCGTTGGCAAGCTGCAAATCCATGCGCCTGTCGGACAGCTCCGCGTGTGCCGTAAGCTTGAGCACCGCGCCCTCCAATTCGCGTATGTTATCCTGAATCCGTTCGGCAACCCAGTCGACAATTTCAGAGGGTATGCCGTCACCGTGCGGCGTTTCAGCCAGCTTTTTCCGCAAAATCGCCACCCGCGTTTCGTAGTCGGGGGGCTGCACGTCTACCATGAGTCCGCCCCCGATTCGCGTGCGCAAACGTTCCACCAGCAGCGGCATTTCGCGCAATCGACGGTCAGCGGTGATTACAATTTGCCTCAGATTGGTCTTTAATTCGTTGAAGGTGTTGAAAAATTCTTCCTGCACCTTTTCTTTTTTTGCAAAGAATTGCACGTCGTCCAGCAGCAGCACGTTTAGTCCGCGAAAAACATCCCTAAATATGCGATTACTTCCGCTTCTGATAGAATCTATGAAGTCGTTTGTGAATTTTTCCGAGGTCGTGTATAAAATCTTCCATTCCGGATGTTGGGCTTGCAGCTCATGCCCAATAGCGTGTAGAAGATGCGTTTTCCCCAGCCCCGAGCCGCCATAAATGAAAAGCGGATTGTATTTATACGCGGGCGAATCGCACACCGCCCTTGCGGCTGAATGCGCAAACTCGTTTGCCGACCCCACGATAAAATTGTCAAAGGTCATAGACGAGTTGTTGTTTTCCGCCGAAAAGTCCGTGCCGCTTGCCGCGTACAGCTTCTCCGCGCCCAAATTTTTTAATTCCTCATCGGTGGAAGGTGTTAGCGGTGAGGCTTTCTCCTTCGGGCGCTCCGCCGCGGGCTTGACATTTTGCGGTGTTTGCGCGCAATTCTCGTTCGCCATAATCAGGACGTTGTACGAAACGCCCGATGTACGCATTATCAACTCTTTAAATTTATTTAAAAATAAGTCCTGCAGGACGCCCACAGACACGCTGTTCGGCGCATATATTATAAAATCGTTGCAATCAATGTACCCGGGGGCAAGCCCTGCGAACCACGAAGAATAACTTGTACTTGAAAATTCCGTCCGCAACACCTTGTCCACCGCGCGCCATATGGATTCGGCGGTTAATTCGCTCGAAACCGCGCTTTCGACTGCTGTTGACATCTTCCATACCCCCTTTAGGATTTAATTCTATCACTGTTTCAAGAAAAAATCAAGAGAAAATTTTAACCGATGCATCACCCGCGACATAACATGCACAGAGGTGGGGCGATTGAGGGCAATAATATCAATGCTTGCCAATAATGACGCGGGCGGAATGTTGGAGTACACGCTGTCGGGCGTCCACTTCGGCGCGGGGATATTTATTCCGCTGCTGTTTTTGCTCGCGCCGCTTTCTTATGCGTTCCAGGAGCGGGTGATGCGCCTCTCTCTGTCGACGCGCAGGAGCTATTCCGGCTTGGTACGCGCGCATATCGGGCGGTATGCGGGGCTTTTTAGCATATGCGCGATGGCGGCGGGGAATATCCTCTACATAATAACGGAATTCATCGGCATGACCGCGCCGCTGGTGTTTTCCGGGCTGCCTCTGTGGGCGGCGAGCCTTGTGAGCCTTATTTTCATCAGCGCAATCACCCTTTTGTGGGATGAGCGCAGACAGGACAAAATCGCGCTGTTTGTGGGCGCGGTCAACATAACCTTTATAATAGCGGCGTTTATGTGCAAGCCCGACTTTTCCGATATCTCGCGCTTCGATTTTTCACCGCTAATTGGCGGAAATAAGCTTATTTTATTCATTTTGGCTACTATAGGCAACACCATCGCGCCGTTCATGCTTTTCTTTCAGCCCGACTCCGAAAGCAATCCGCAAAAGCTAAAGGCGGAGCGAAAAAGCATTGCCATAGGAGCGATTTTGCAGCCGTTTTTCGCCGCCATAGCCGTGATATGCGGAGCCGCGCTGGTGGGACAAAACGCGGATTCTTCGATAAAAGAGGTGTCACCGATGATACAGGCGTTTGCCGCGCAAATATCGCCCGCGACGGGAGTTTTGTACGCAATTGGGCTGTTCAACGCGGCGTGGCTTGCGGCGATAACGATAACCCGCGCGACCACTATCCAGATTTTATCGGTTTGCGGGCGGGAAAAAGCGCGCGTTTACACCATTGTGATTAACGCGGCATTATTGCTGACGGGTGCGCTCGTCGTGCAAATCCCGCATATTTCCCTATCATTTTTCGCTGTGCTGACGCAAATAGTCGGCGCTGTCTTGCTGGTTCCGGACCTTGTATACCTCGCGATACTCACAAATTCCCGCAAAATAATGGGCAATTTCGTCAACACTCCCCGCCAATGCGTAATCTCTTGGGGACTTGTCGCGCTGTTTGCGATAGTTGCAATCGCGGCATGTTACAGTGTAATTTAGCATCAAACATGTTCACAAATCCCCATGGAAATGCTTGACTTTTATGCTAAAATGTGTTAAAATATAATTATAGATAAGGCAAAAAGTATGTTTTTCACTTGACTTTTTGTAAAGGATGTGATAACATGGGTACATTAGATGTAGGAATGGCTGGGGTTGGCGCAAAGGAAGCGATAAGAGGGCTTTTGGCGCGGTTCTCCTCTAAGAAAAAGCTTGAAAGGAGTAAAGAAATGGACGATGTTATGGAAGCTGTTGTTGAGCTGGATATTGAGAAGGATATTCTTCGTGACCGTATAGCATCTTACAGTTCTGATTGTTTTTACTATGTTAGAGAGTTGGGAAGACCGGGGGATGAAAGCCACCCTATACTGAAAATATGGGCGGAAAAAATTCAGCCCATGGAAGATCTGGCTTTTGGTTGCAAAACAATTGAACAAGTGGATGCAATGCATAAGCAACTAAAGGTATATGCAAAAGAGACTCGGGACATTTATAACAAGGAATCACAAGCCTTTTGGAGACCTACAAGATAAAAATTCCCATGTTAATTTTCCCATCAAGGGAGAGTGAAAAATATGAACGAAAAAATCAAAGATTATACGGATTCGTTTATTGCCGAAGATATTAAAACTGCAATTAGAGATAATTTTCGGAGGTTGACTAAAGGGAAAGATACTGCCGTACAGCCTCGTGTTGTTATTTTCATGGGAGGATTACCGGGCGCGGGAAAAAGCAATGCCATTGAAGATATAAAAGGGGAATATAAGAAAAATATTATTTCAGTGGATATTGATGAATATA
>JAISFC010000039.1 GCA_031263785.1 Clostridiales bacterium
TAGGACATTGTATCAATGTAGTCAATGCCTTATTGTATAATATGCCGTCAACAGAAGCATAATCAGCATTATCGGCGTGTACGTTTATAGCCGTTAAACCAATTTCGCAAAATGCATACGAGCCTATGTTTGTCACGCCGGCAGGTATTGTTATGCTTCCCGTTAAGCCGCTGCAATTGATAAATGCAGCAATGTCTATGTTCTTCAAGCTTTCCGGTAATGTTAATTCTCCATTAAATCCGATGCAAGAATAAAACGCATTGCTGTTTATGGTCGTCACGCCTTCCGGTATTGTTAAACTCCCCGTTAAGCTACTGCAACTGTAAAACGCACATGCTCCTATACTTGTCACGCCGGATTCAATTGTAAGACTTGTTATGGAATCCTTAAATGAATACCACGGCATGTTAGTGCCATTATATTCATCCATATCGCCGGTGCCGGATATGGTTAGATTGCCGGTTGCGCCTGTGAAAACCCATATGAGGTTGTCGCCGCATGTGCCGTTTGCGTCCTCGGCGGCGTGAGCTGTTTCGACATTAAAAAATACTCCTCTTGTGGAAAGAGAAGTAAACAAAATAATTGATACTATTAAGCTGCATAATTTCTTTGCAAATAAAAATCCCGGGAGGTTCGTTAAGTTTAAAAACGATATTGAGGTTCTATCCTCTCTCTCTCTCTCTCTCTCTCTCTCTCTCTCTAGAATAATCACGTTTTTTCATGTTTTCGCTTCCTCCTTTGTAAATTTAAAAATCTTATTGACTGTACTATATCATAAAAAAACAGTCACATGGGATTTGTAACACAAATGTAATATAATTGTAATATTTCTGTAACATTTCAAAATAGAACGCAATGGAAAAAAATCCCTTTTAGGAAATATCGCGGTCGGTGCATAATTCCCCGCGATTATGCGCATTTTAATAGCGGAAGGGATGGTTTTTATGAATCCACAGCAATACAATCAATACGTAAAAGAAAAAATGCCGAAGTCCAAAATCCTGAAAAATGTGTGCATCGCGTTCTTGGTCGGCGGCGCGATATGTCTGCTCGGGCAAGCTCTGTTCGCCCTGCTGGAAAACGCGGGATTAAACGAGCAAGACGCCGCAACGTGGGTCAGCGTCATTCTCGTGTTCCTCGGCAGCTTGCTGACGGGGCTGGGCTGGTACGACAAGCTCGCAAAACACGCGGGCGCGGGCTCACTGGTCCCAATAACCGGCTTCGCAAACGCAATCGTCGCCCCTGCCATGGAGTTTAAAGCCGAAGGGTTCGTTTTGGGCGTGGGCGCGCGGATTTTCACGATTGCCGGCTCGGTGATCACCTTCGGCGTAATCAGCTCCGTCGCCGCCGGCATAATCTGCCTGCTAATTAATGTTTTTCCGCATTTCCTTTAGCACTCGGGATTCAATCCGCGACACCTGCACCTGCGAAATCCCCAACATTTTCCCGATTTGGCTTTGAGTTTTCTCCGCAAAATACCTGAGCATAATCACCTGCCGCTCCCTCGCCTTGCACCGCGCGAGGGTCTGTTGCAGCGCAATTTTACGCGTCACCTCGTCCTCAAGGCACCCGTCCGCCGCCACATTTTCAAATAACGTCGCGGGTCGCCCATCTCCGCCCGTCCCTCCGCGCTCGGCAAACAGCGAATCCGGCGCCGTCACCGCGTCCATTGCCGCAACCAGCTCCTCCGCCTCCACCCCGACTTCCTCCGCGATTTCCCGCACGGTCGGCTCGCGATTCAGCTGCCGCGTCAGCGTCTCCCGCGCGCTCAGCCCCTTGGCGTTCAGCTCCTTGAGCGAGCGGCTCACCTTTATTATCCCGTCATCGCGTATAAACCGCTTGATTTCCCCCATAATCATCGGCACCGCATAGGTGGAAAATCGTACGCCAAACGTCGCGTCGAATTTCGTTATCGCCTTAATCAGCCCTATCGCCCCAATTTGGAACAAGTCGTCAGATTCGTGACCCCTGCCGTAAAACTTCTTCGCCACGCTGCGCACAAGCCCCAAATTGTCCTCTACCAGCCGATCCCGCGCCGCCGCGCCACCCTTCTGCGCCTCGGCGATTAACGCGTATGTTTCACTTGTTTCCAGCGCCATCAGTCCCTTCCGCCCCCACCGCTAATCGTCAATTCCGCCTGCCTCCGAGCCCGCATCCACCCCGCTCTTTACGGACTTCTTCGGCAATTTCCCCGCCGCCCCAATCTCCTTGCGCAGGATAACCTTGGTCCCCTGCCCCGGGCTCGAGTCCACGATAACCTCGTCCATGAACGTCTCCATCACGGTGAACCCCATCCCGGACCGCTCCAGCTCCGGCTGCGTCGTAAAAAGCGGCTGCCGCGCGCGCGCTATGTCGGATATGCCCCGCCCGTTGTCGCGTATCTCTATCTCCAGCACCCGCACCGGCAAAAGCGGGTTCTCGGCGTCCATCAGCTTGCAGTCCAGCCCCACGTACCCCACCGAATTGCTGTAGCCATGCACTATTGCGTTGGTTACCGCTTCGGACACCGCCGTCTTGATGTCGGAAATTTCCTCGAGGGTGACGTCCGCCTGCGCCGCGAAGCTTGCCGCCACCACCCGCGCAAATGCCTCGTTTTTTGAGTCGTTAAGCATTTCCAGTTTGACTTGGTTTATTACTTTCATCTGCCTCACTCCCTTCTATAATTGGAATAATTTTAAGCAACCCCGAAACCTGCATGAGCTTGTCTATCTTTTGGTTAATCCCAACGAACCCGACGCGCCCGCCCTGCTCCTGCATCTGACGATACCGCCCGATAATCATGCCAATGCCGGAGCTGTCCATGAACGAGACATTCGCCAGGTCAAAAATGAGTATCTCGGGCAGATTTTCCTCCAGCGCCTCGTCGATTTCCACACGGATGTCCGCCACGCTGTGATGGTCAAGCTCGCCCTCGAGACGCACCACCAACATTGCCCCCTTGCGATATAAATTTAACATCTGTTCTCACCTCAAATTTATTATAATGGAATTTTATGGAAATTGCAAACATTTTTCATCTAATTTTTCCGACAATTTTCGACACCGTTCGACATCCCGTTAATTTCGCCTTCAATATAAAAAAAAGACGCCGACTATTCAGCGTCTTTGATTCCTATATTTTCTGTTCTTTCGCCCTAATCTCTTCACAAATTTCGTCCAGCGTTTGTCCTTCGCGCATACTTTTTCGTTCCTTTGTGTAATCGCCGTATCCCAAGCCGAAATACCGGAAAAATTCAGCGACTCCAATTGCTCCCAGCTTCTCTCTCAACGCTTCAATTCCGATTGTCATAATCCTGAATGGCGTTTCTTTTTCAACCGCTCTATCTTTAATCATAATCAACCCTCCATTATCCAGTTTGCCGGATTTTCTACCTTTATTTTTATCTTATTCTTATTTGCCTTTGCTAATTTTATAAGCTCATCATCTGTTGTGATAAATACGTCCGCCTCTGCAAATTCAGCCGTCGCAATATGCAATGCGTCGTAATTCCCGAATTCCAATCCCGCCAAATCCTTTGCTTTTTCATATATGGTGTCGTTCAATCCAATGTATTTGGAATGCAATTCGTATAATCCGTAAGCGTTATCTCTCTTGATTGTGTCGGCGGTTTTTGAGATTTCTATTTCTATCACACCGCTTCCTATCAATTCATATTCTTTACCGTCGCACATTTTAATTATGCTTAATATTGCGTTTGCCTCCAACTCCACCCGCGTTTGTGATAAATCGTCGAAAGGTCGATAATAGCAACAATTATCCAAGTAGACTTTCATTTCAACTTCTCCTTCTTTCTTCTTACTATTAGTATAGCATTTGCCGCGGTAAAAGTCAATATATTTTGTCAAATTTGCAAGTAAAAAAAATGAACAGTGCGGACACTGCTCATTTTTGATAGATGTATATTTAATTTTCGTCTCTTAAATCGCCTAATTTCGTACTATCAGCGGAATTGCCTGCAGCTTCGTCTTGGCTACATAGCGCAGCACCGTGGTATAGTCCGACGCATCGACGCCTAAATACTCATTAATATTGAAAATCGTCGTCACTCCCTGGATATTCCCGCTGCCGACAAGCCCCTTCATCGTGTTCAGGTCCGGCGTCCCTATGAACGTCTTCGCCACACTCGGCAGATAGAACGCCCCCGCGTACAGGTAAACTATTTCGCCCATTCTAAGCGGTATATCCTCCTTGATGTTCCCCGCGTCAACCCTCGTCCCGTCGAGGTATATTTCCGCCCACAGATAGCTCTCCTCGCGCACCGTCCCCAGCACACTCCCGCCGTAATTGCC